>DAOVNV010000022.1 GCA_030630015.1 Desulfuromonadales bacterium
CAAGGGTTATCGTCCGCAGTTCTACTTCCGTACAACGGACGTAACGGGCATCGTGGAGCTTCCCGAAGGGACCGAGATGGTCATGCCTGGTGATAATATCAGTGTCACCGTGGACCTGATCACCCCGATCGCCATGGACAAGGAGCTGCGTTTCGCCATCCGCGAAGGCGGCCGTACGGTGGGCGCTGGTGTTGTCAGCGAGATCATCGAGTAATTAACTGAATTCTTTCAAATATAAGGTGACCCTCTACAGGGGCGCCGAGGGTTGACTCATGCGCGATATTGTGACGCTGGCTTGTACCGAATGCAAGCAGCGCAATTATACGACGACCAAGAACAAGAGGAATACGCCGGACAAGCTGGAGTTTAACAAATACTGCCGCTTCTGCCGGAAACATACGGCTCACCGCGAGACCAAGTAGCCCGCGTCTGCCAGGCCGTTTGACTGTACAGGGTAAATAAGGTTGCAGGCCAGTAGCTCTAATGGCTAGAGCACCGGTCTCCAAAACCGGGTGTTGTGGGTTCGAATCCCTCCTGGCCTGCCATTTACCTGTCATCACTCCTTGCTTAAGGTTGAGATAGTGTCTAATAAGGTAAGTGAATTTCTTGGTGACGTGAAAGCCGAGTTGAAGAAGGTCACCTGGCCGACCAGGAAAGAAACCTACGGGTCGACAGTGGTGGTGATTATTCTGGTTCTGATGGTTGGAGTTTTTCTGTGGGCTGTCGATACAGCGCTTTCAACGCTGATTCGCACCCTGCTTAACTAAGAAACCTGGTGAACACCAATGGGTGAGAAGAAATGGTATGGCGTGCATGCCTACTCGGGATACGAGAACAAGGTTAAGCTTAACCTTGAAGAGCGCATTCGTGCGCTGGACGCCGAGGAATTCTTCGGTGAGGTTCTTATCCCTTCGGAAACCGTAGTGGAACTGAAAAACGGAGAGCGCCGGACTTCTACACGCAAGTTTTTCCCCGGGTATATCCTGGTCCAGATGGAGTTGAACAACGAAACCTGGCATATCGTTAAAGACACTCCCAAGGTGACAGGTTTTGTAGGCGGCGCCACAAATCCGCCGTCGATTCCCGACGAGGAAGTTGCCAAGATCACCCAACGCATGGAAGAAGGCAAGGTGTCTCCGAAACCGAAGGTCGCGTTCGATGTTGGTGAGACAGTGCGGGTGATTGATGGCCCCTTCCTTAATTTCATGGGCGTTGTTGAGGACGTCAAGCCGGAGAAGGCCAAGGTCAAGGTCATGGTCAGTATTTTCGGTCGCACCACCCCCGTGGAACTGGAATTCATTCAGGTGGAAAAGATCAGCTGATTACAGCTGGCTATTAATAGCTTTCAAGGAGTACCCTCATGGCCAAAAAGGTTATTGGACAGATAAAATTGCAGATCCCGGCGGGACAAGCCAATCCATCGCCCCCGGTCGGCCCCGCGCTCGGCCAGCAAGGGGTCAATATCATGGACTTCTGCAAGGCGTTTAACGCCAAGACCCAGGATCAGGCCGGTATGGTCACTCCGGTCGTCATCACCGTCTATGCAGACCGATCTTTCTCTTTTATTACCAAGACTCCCCCGGCAGCTGTTTTGCTGATCAAGGCCGCCAAGGTTCCCAAGGGCTCAGGCGTGCCGAACAAGGAGAAGGTAGGCCAGGTGACCAAGGCCCAGGTTGAGGAAATCGCCAAACTCAAGATGCCCGATCTGAATGCCAATGACATCGATGCCGCCATGCGCATTATCGAGGGGACGGCTCGCAGTATGGGAATCACGGTGGAAGCCTAACTTATCAGAAAAGTGGAGTAGAGTGACAATGCCAATCGGAAAACAACTAAAGTCTGCCAAAGAAAAGGTGGACCGCAGCAAAACCTACCAACTCGACGAGGCTCTGTCCTTAGTCAAGGAAACCTCTTTCGCGAAGTTTGACGAGACGGTTGAACTCTCGATACGCCTCGGTGTCGATCCCCGCAAGTCAGATCAGATGGTGCGTGGCGCTGTTGTCCTGCCGAATGGACTGGGTAAAGATATCCGCGTTCTGGTCTTTGCCAAGGGTGAGAAAGCCATGGAAGCGACCGAGGCGGGCGCCGAATTCGTCGGAACTGACGATCTGGTCGATAAGATCAAGGGTGGCTGGTTCGATTTCGATACTGCCATTGCAACTCCTGATATGATGGGTACGGTCGGCAAGATCGGCAAGCTCCTGGGGCCTCGCGGCCTGATGCCGAACCCGAAGGTCGGTACGGTCACCTTTGAGCTTGGCCGGGCTGTTCAGGAAGCCAAATCGGGCAAGGTCGAGTACCGGGTCGAAAAGGCCGGCATTATTCATGCGCCGGTCGGAAAAGTTTCCTTCGATCTCGAAAAACTCAAGGAGAACGTTCTGAGCCTGGTCGATGCTCTGGTAAAAGCCAAGCCGTCGACGGCAAAAGGTTCGTACCTGAAGAAAGTCAGTATCTCCAGCACCATGGGGCCAGGAGTCAATATTGACGTACCTGCCCTGCAACTGCTGGTCAAGTAAGCGAGGGGCGTGATACCCGATCCGGTTGTTGCTGCCGGGTTGAACTCCACTTAAGGTCAACAACAATCCTGGCCACAGACAGCAGGCACCGTGTTGGTTTAATGGCTTGCCGCCTGCCGAGGCTCAAAGGTTGGTTGATGGGATTCCTGTTTCTCTTCACCTCCTGGAAGGCTGGGATGGAGAGCCGAAATGGCTCGTAAATCTACAAGGAAAGGAGGAAAAGCGTGGACAAAAAGTCTAAAGAAGCTGTCATTGCAGAGTTTTCCAGCAAGCTTATGGAAGCTAAAGCTGCTTTTCTCGCGGATTATCGCGGCCTGAATGTTGAACAGGCGAACGAATTGCGGCGCAAGCTTCGGGATGCTGGCGTTGAGTACCGGGTGGTTAAGAACACCCTGCTGCGCCTGGCGACCAAGGGAACACCTGCAGAGTGTCTCAATGAGTATCTGAACGGACCAACGGCTATTGCCTTCGCCAATGATGATCCGGTGGCACCGGCCAAGGCTCTCGTTGAGTTTGCCAAGCACAACAAGGTTTTCGAACTGAAGGCTGGTGTGCTCGATGGTCAGTTGCTGACCATTGATGACATCAGGGCCCTGTCTGACCTGCCGAGCAGGGAGCAGCTGCTGGCCACGATTCTGAGCTCGCTCAATGCGCCTGCAACGAATTTCGTCGGTGTCATGGCGGCTGTCCCGAGATCACTGGTTCAGGTTCTGAGTGCTATCAATGACCAGAAGGAAGCAGCCTGACCACGGTTACAGACACTCAAGATTACAGACAATCACTGTTTAAAAACATCCAAGAAATATACGGAGGATAAAATCCATGGCTGAGATTACCAAAGAACAAGTTGTCGAGTACCTCGAGCAGATGTCTGTGCTCGAAATGGCCGAACTGGTCAAGGAGCTGGAAGAGAAGTTCGGCGTGTCTGCTGCCGCTCCTGTCGCGGTTGCTGCTGCTCCCGCAGCTGGTGGTGCCGCAGAGGTTGAAGAAAAGACCGAGTTTGACGTTGTCCTGACTTCTTTTGGCGAGAAGAAGATCAACGTGATCAAGGTTGTGCGTGCCGTGACCGGTCTGGGCCTCAAAGAAGCCAAGGACGTTGTTGACAGTGCTCCGAGCAATGTGAAAGAAGCTGTTTCCAAGGACGAAGCTGAAGATGTCAAGAAACAGCTGGAGGAAGCCGGCGCCAGCGTGGAGATCAAATAGCAGCCCGCTGCGGATAGTTTCTATCCTAGCCAAGGTCGTCCCGTGCGGCCTTGGCTATTTCAGTTCCCATCAGGAAGATCCGGATGGGGACTGGTTGGTTTCCGAATCGGAACAGGACCGTTTCCGGACGGAACCTATTCTACTTTCGCCAGTATAAGGAGACACCATGGCTTATTCGGTTGCGAATAACCAACTTCTGAGGAAACATTTTACGGAAATCAAGCGGATTATCGATATCCCCAACTTGATCGATATCCAGAAGAATTCCTACCAGCGTTTCCTCCAGGCGGATTTGCCGGCCTCGGCCCGACAGAATATCGGGCTGGAAGCTGTGTTCCGCTCGGTTTTCCCGATTAAGGATTTCAGTGAGACCTGCTCCCTGGAATACGTTGAGTATTCGCTTGGAACCCCGAAATATGATGTCGAGGAATGCCACCAGCGCGGCATGACCTTTGCCTCGCCCATGAAAGTGCGCGTGCGCCTGGTCTCCTGGGATGTCGACAAGGAATCGGGGGTTCAGTCGATTCGGGACATCAAGGAACAGGAAGTCTACTTTGGTGAAATCCCCCTGATGACCGAGAACGGTACCTTCATCATCAATGGTACGGAACGTGTTATCGTCAGCCAGTTGCACCGTTCCCCGGGGGTATTCTTCGATCACGATAAAGGCAAGACCCATTCCAGCGGCAAGATCCTTTACAGTGCCCGGGTTATCCCTTATCGCGGTTCGTGGCTTGACTTCGATTTCGATCACAAGGATATCCTTTATGTTCGCATCGACCGTCGCCGCAAACTGCCTGCGACAGTTCTCCTCAAGGCTTTGGGGTTCTCTGCCGAAGACCTGCTTGATCGCTACTATGATGCGGAAGAAATTTTCATCGACGGGGATGTCTACCGCAAGAAGGTTGATCTCAAGCTGTTGCCCGGTCAGCGTGCGACGATCGACGTGGTCGATGCCGATGGCGATGTGATTGTCAAGGCGAATCGGAAATTTACCAAGGCCGCAATTCGCAAGCTCGCCGAAAAGGAAGTCGAGTTCATCCAGATCACCGAGGAAGAGGTCACGGGTAAGTTTGCCTCGAGTGATATCGTCGACGAAGCGACCGGCGAGGTTGTCGTTGAGTGTAATGATGAAATCACTGCCGTCAAGCTTGAAGACCTGAGGGGCAGGGGCGTCAATGCATTCAAGGTTCTGTTCATCGACAACATGTTTGTCGGTCCCTACCTGCGGGAAACCCTGCAGTTGGACAAGGTGAATACAACCGAAGAAGCGATGATCGAGATTTACCGCCGTCTTCGCCCTGGTGACCCGCCGACTATCCGGAGTGCCACGACCCTTTTTCAAAGTCTGTTTTTCAATGAGGATCGCTACGACCTGTCTGCGGTCGGCCGTCTCAAGCTGAATCACAAACTTGCCCTGAAGGAGCCGCTCGAAGCCACCACGCTGACCAAGGAAGATATCCTTGAAGTGGTCCGCTACCTGATCGACCTGCGCAACAGCACTCTCAACTGGGAGGTGACCGACAGTAAGGGGCAGACACGTAAAATTCCGGTCAAGATCGATGATATCGACCACCTTGGCAATCGTCGTGTGCGTGCGGTCGGTGAACTGCTCGAGAATCAGTACCGGGTTGGCTTGGTTCGTATGGAGCGCGCCATCAAGGAACGCATGAGCCTGCAGGAAGTAGACAGTCTCATGCCTCACGACCTGATCAACTCGAAGCCGGTTTCCGCAGTGGTCAAGGAATTCTTCGGCTCGAGCCAGCTCTCGCAGTTCATGGACCAGACCAATCCGCTTTCGGAAATTACTCACAAGCGGCGTCTTTCAGCACTTGGACCGGGTGGTTTGACGCGTGAACGTGCCGGTTTCGAAGTGCGTGACGTCCATCCGACCCACTACGGTCGCGTCTGCCCGATTGAGACTCCGGAAGGTCCCAATATCGGTCTGATCGCTTCGCTTTCCACCTATGCCCGGATTAATATCCATGGTTTCGTCGAGACACCCTACCGCATTGTCAATGGCGGCAAGGTGAGCAACGAGATTAAATATTTCTCCGCACTGGAAGAAGAGGGCCATGCCATCGCCCAGGCGAATGCACCGCTTGATGACGACAGCTGTTTCGTCAATGAACTGGTCAATGCCCGTAAGAATGGTGAATTCATGCTGGTCAACCGGGAAGAGATCGAACTGATGGACGTTTCGCCGAAGCAGCTGGTTTCGGTAGCGGCCTCGCTGATTCCATTCCTGGAGAACGACGACGCCAACCGTGCGCTGATGGGTTCCAATATGCAGCGCCAGGCGGTGCCGCTGCTGCGTGCTGACGCTCCCCTAGTCGGTACCGGCATGGAGCGGATTGTGGCCCACGACTCCGGTTCGGCCGTGGTTGCACGCCACGACGGTGTGGTTGAAAGTGTCGATGCCAGCCGTATCGTCGTCAAGATCGACGAGCATGAAGTGGACGAGACCGGTACCGGTGTCGACATTTACAACCTGATCAAATTTATCCGTTCCAACCAGAACACCTGCCTCAACCAGAACCCGATCGTCAAGGTCGGCGACCAGGTCAAGCGTGGTGAAATTATCGCTGACGGGCCTTCCACCCAATGGGGCGAGTTGGCGCTCGGCCAGAACGTGCTGGTCGCTTTCATGCCCTGGGGCGGCTATAACTTCGAGGACTCGATCCTGATCTCGGAGAAACTGGTCAAGGAAGACCGCTATACCTCGGTGCATGTTGAAGAGTTCGAGTGCGTGGCCCGGGATACCAAGCTGGGTAAGGAGGAAATCACCGATGACATCCCCAACCTCGGTGAAGACGCACTGAGCGATCTTGATGAGAGCGGTATCATCCGCATCGGGGCCGAGGTCAAGCCGGGTGACATTCTGGTCGGTAAAATCACCCCGAAAGGTGAAACCCAGTTGTCTCCGGAGGAAAAACTCCTGAGAGCGATTTTCGGCGAAAAGGCCGGCGATGTGCGTGACACCTCGCTGCGTGTTTCGCCGGGTGTCGAAGGGGTCGTGATCGGAGCCCGGGTCTTTTCGCGCAAGGGGTCCGACAAGGATTCCCGCACCGAACTGATCGAGCAGACGGAGATCGACAAGCTGCTCAAAGACCAGCATGACGAGATTCGCATTATCCGTGAGTCGGCCAGGGGTAAGCTGGAGATGCTTCTCAAGGATCGGACCGTGTCCGCCCCTGTCAAGGATCGCGAGGGCAAAACCCTGCTGCCCAAGGGCCGCAAGATCACGCCGAAGGCACTGGAAACCATCCCGTTCAGCCTCTGGCAGGAGCTGTCACTTGCCAATGCCGAGGTCGAAGAGAAACTGGCCGAGATTTCCAGGCGGCTGCATGAACGTGAAGAGCTGATCAAGTCGGTTTTTGCCAACAAAATCGAAAAGCTCAAGCGTGGCGACGATCTGCAACCTGGCGTGATCAAGATGGTGAAGGTCTACATCGCCATCAAGCGTAAGTTGTCGGTTGGTGACAAGATGGCCGGTCGGCACGGTAACAAGGGTGTCCTTTCGCGGATTCTGCCGGAAGAGGATATGCCTTATCTCGAAGACGGCACTCCGGTCGAGATCGTCCTCAACCCGCTGGGTGTGCCCTCGCGTATGAACGTGGGGCAGATCCTTGAGACCCACCTCGGACTGGCAGCGCATGGTCTTGGTCGGCAGATCCAGGCCGCCATCGAACAGATGAATGCTCCCGACCAACTGCGCAAGCAGATCAAGGACATTTACGGCAACAAGGAACTGAACGGCTTTATAGACAACCTCGACGACCAGGATGTCAATGACCTGGCGCGACGTCTGAGCCGCGGTGTGCCCATGGCGTCGCCGGTCTTTGAAGGTGTCCCCGAAGCCCAGATAAAGAATGAACTGGAGCGTTCGGGAATGCCGCTCAGCGGCCAGATGACGCTTTGCGACGGCCGGACCGGTGATCATTTCCATGAAAAGGTCACCGTTGGCATCATGTACATGCTTAAGCTTCACCATCTGGTCGATGACAAGATCCACGCCCGAAGCATTGGTCCGTACAGCCTGGTGACGCAGCAGCCGCTTGGCGGCAAGGCTCAGTTCGGTGGCCAGCGTCTTGGCGAGATGGAAGTTTGGGCCATGGAGGCCTACGGGGCAGCTCATGCCCTGCAGGAATTCCTGACGGTCAAGTCGGACGACGTGTCCGGTCGGACGCGCATCTACGAGGCCATCGTCAAGGGCAAGCATACCCTTGAAGCCGGTCTTCCCGAGTCCTTTAATGTTCTCATCAAGGAACTCCAGGCCCTTTGCCTCGATGTGGAATTGCTGGAAGAGGAAGAGGCCTGATTTTTTATTGAGACCCCCATCCTGCGAAGGAGGATGAGTTTTGGAAGATATCTTCAGCCTGTTTGAGCGCCCCAAGGATCCGCTGAATTTCAATGCGATCCGGTTGTCTATTTCTTCGCCCGAGAAGATCCGCGAGCGTTCCTTTGGCGAGGTCAAAAAGCCGGAAACTATCAATTACCGGACCTTCAAGCCGGAACGTGATGGTTTATTCTGCGCCAAGATCTTTGGTCCGACCAAGGACTATGAGTGCAACTGCGGCAAGTACAAGCGTATGAAGCACCGCGGTATCGTCTGTGAAAAGTGTGGTGTCGAAGTCATCCCGAGCAAAGTGCGTCGTGAACGCCTCGGGCATATTGACCTGGCCTGCCCGGTTGCACATATCTGGTTTCTTAAATCGCTTCCGTCCAGGATCGGCACCCTGCTTGACCTGACCCTTAAGGAACTCGAGCGTATCCTCTACTTCGAAGCGTACATCGTTCTGGATCCGGGCGAAACCGATCTGGAAAGAGGTCAGATCCTCTCGGAGGAGAAGTACCATGAGGCGATGGATGAGCATGCCGGGCAGTTCGTCGCCAATATGGGCGCCGAAGCCGTTCGTGAGCTGCTGAATTCCATTGAGCTCGATGAGTTGGCCGTATTCCTGCGCACTGAGATGATCGAGGCAACCAGCGAAGCGAAGCGCAAGAAGATGTCCAAGCGTCTCAAGGTGGTCGATGCATTCATCAACAGCGGCAATCTCCCCGAGTGGATGATCCTTGAAACCATCCCGGTCCTGCCGCCGGAACTCCGGCCTCTTGTGCCCCTGGATGGTGGGCGCTTCGCCACCTCGGACCTGAACGATCTGTATCGCCGTGTGATCAACCGCAACAATCGTCTCAAACGGCTCATGGAACTGCGTGCGCCGGAGGTGATTATCCGCAATGAAAAGCGCATGCTGCAGGAGGCTGTGGACGCCCTGTTCGACAATGGACGTCGCGGCCGGGCGATTACCGGACCGAACAAACGACCGCTCAAATCCCTGTCCGACATGCTCAAGGGTAAGGGTGGGCGTTTCCGCCAGAACCTGCTCGGTAAGCGTGTCGACTATTCAGGACGTTCGGTTATCGTGGTTGGTCCAGAACTGAAGCTGCACCAGTGTGGCCTGCCCAAAAAGATGGCTCTGGAGCTGTTCAAGCCGTTTATCTATAACAAGCTTGAGGAGCGCGGCTACTGTACGACCATCAAAAGCGCCAAGAAACTGGTCGAGCGTGAGAAGCCGGAAGTCTGGGATGTTCTTGAAGAGGTCATCGAGGAACATCCGGTTATGCGTAACCGGGCACCGACCCTGCATCGTCTCGGTATCCAGGCCTTCGAACCGGTCTTGATCGAAGGCAAGGCCATTCAGCTGCACCCGCTGGTGTGTACCGCCTTCAACGCAGACTTCGACGGCGACCAGATGGCCGTGCATCTGCCGCTGTCAATCGAGAGCCAGATCGAAACGCGGGTTTTGATGATGTCGACCAACAACATCCTCTCGCCTGCGAACGGCAAACCGATTATCGTGCCTTCACAGGATATGGTGCTCGGTCTCTACTATATGACTCGCGATCGGGCTTTTGCACAGGGCGAAGGCAATATCTATGCTTCCCCGGATGAAGTGCGCATGGCTTATGATTCTGAAGTGGCTCATCTGCAGGCCAAGATCAAGGTGCGCATGGTTACGGAACAGGGCAAGGATCCCGAGGTGGTTGAGACGACAGTCGGCCGGGTCCTGCTGAGAGATGTCGTCCCGGCCTCGATCCCGTTCAGCCACATTAACCGGGTGATGGCAAAGAAACAGGTCAGTGCCCTGATCGATACCTGCTTCCGTATCGCCGGCAACAAGGAAACGGTCATCCTGGCTGACAAGCTCAAAGAGACCGGCTTCCGTTTTTCCTCACGGGCCGGTATCTCCATCTGCCTGGATGACATGGAGATTCCCGAGAGCAAGGAAGAGCGGCTTGCCGTTGCGGTCAACGAGGTCAGGGAGATCCAGAGCCAGTACACAGAGGGTCTGATCACCGACGGTGAACGCTACAACAAGGTCATCGATATCTGGGCCAAGTGTACCGAGGACGTTGCGCAGACCATGCTGTCGCGTCTCGGTGTTCAGACGGTGACCTCTCCAGATGGAGAAGAGGTTCAGGTCCCATCTTTCAACGCGATTCACATGATGGCGGACTCCGGAGCTCGAGGCAGCCATCAGCAGATCAGACAGCTGGCTGGTATGCGTGGCCTGATGGCCAAGCCGGACGGCTCGATCATCGAGACGCCGATCACTGCGAACTTCCGTGAAGGCCTGACGGTTCTCCAGTACTTTATTTCGACGCATGGTGCCCGTAAGGGTCTGGCCGATACCGCGCTTAAGACGGCGAACTCCGGCTACCTGACCCGTCGCCTGGTCGATGTCGCTCAGGATGCGATCATCACCGAAACGGATTGCGGAACCCTGGACGGCATCATGATCACCTCTCTGACCGAGGGTGGTGAAGTCATCGAACATCTGGGTGACCGGATTCTCGGCCGGACGGCTCTTGAGGATATCCTTGATCCGGTAACCGACGAAGTCCTGGTTGAAGCCAACCAGGAGATCGACGAGGCTCTGGTCCAGAAAATTGAAGAAGCCGGGCTGGAGCGGGTCAAAATCCGCACCGCTTTGACCTGCCAGAGCAAGCGTGGTGTCTGTGCTACCTGTTACGGTCGTGACCTGGCCCGGGGACATCTCGTCAACCTGGGTGAAGCAGTCGGTGTCATTGCTGCCCAGTCGATTGGTGAGCCCGGAACCCAGTTGACCATGCGGACCTTCCATATCGGTGGTACCGCGTCCCGGCAGGCCGAACAGACCGCCCTGGAGGCACGTTTCGACGGCAACCTGAAGTTAATCAACCTGACCACGGCCCGGAACAGCGAAGGCGACTTGGTGGTGATGAACCGTAACGCGGAAGTTGCCGTGATCGATGAAAGCGGCCGCGAGCGCGAGCGTTACGGGGTTGTCTACGGTGCCCGCCTGAAAATTGACGAAGGGGAAGCGGTCCAGAAGGGGGCAGTTGTCGCCGAGTGGGACCCCTTCACCATGCCGATCCTGACGGAGGCCTCCGGTAAAATTCGCTTCGGTGACATGGTCGAAGGTCTGACCATGGAAGAACAGGTCGACGACGTGACCGGCCTGTCACGCAAGGTTGTTATTGAAACCAAGGCGGCTGACAAGCGCCCGCGTGTCTCGATCAAGGACGATGAGAACAAGACGGCGCAACGCTATATGATGCCGGTCGGTGCCAATATCATCGTCGAAGAGGACCAGATGGTCAGCGGCGGGGATATCCTGGCAAAAATCCCGCGTGAAACCACCAAGACCAAGGATATCACCGGTGGTCTGCCGCGTGTTGCCGAACTCTTCGAAGCGCGTAAGCCGAAAGAGTTCGCGGTGATTACCGAGATCGACGGCACCGTGTCCTTCGGCAAGGATTCGAAAGGCAAGCGCAAAGTCGTCGTGACGCCTGAAATGGGAGAGGCGAAAGAATACCTGATCCCGAAAGGCAAGCACATCAGTGTTCACGAGGGTGATTTCGTGCGTGCCGGTGAGCCGCTGATGGATGGTTCGAGCAACCCGCACGACATCCTGCGTGTGCTGGGTGAAAAGGAGCTTGCCAAATACCTGGTCGATGAAGTCCAGGAGGTCTACCGTCTGCAGGGCGTTAAGATCAACGACAAGCATATCGAGGTTATCGTTCGCCAGATGCTGCGGCGCGTCCGCATCAAGGATGTTGGCAACACGCGGTTCCTGGTCGACGACCAGATCGAGCGCTGGGTGTTCGAGGATGAGAACCAGCGAGTTCTCGCCGAAGGCGGCATGCCTGCGGTTGGTGAACCGCTTATGCTGGGGATCACCAAGGCCTCCCTGTCGACGGAGTCGTTTATCTCGGCCGCATCCTTCCAGGAGACGACCAAGGTGCTGACCCAGGCGGCAATTGCCGGCAAGGTGGATTACCTGCGTGGCCTCAAGGAGAATGTTATCATGGGCCGTCTGATCCCCGCCGGTACGGGAGTGAGCAAGTATCGCAGTGCGACCTTGCTGATTGAAGACCCTGAGGACCAGCTCCCGCCGATTGAGGAGATTGACGAGAGTGCCGAAAACTACGAAGAAGAGCTTGCCGATACGGCCATGATCTCTACTTCTGAAGAGGT
Source organism: Desulfuromonadales bacterium (assembly GCA_030630015.1). Taxonomy (GTDB): domain Bacteria; phylum Desulfobacterota; class Desulfuromonadia; order Desulfuromonadales; family BM103; genus JAQYVZ01. Next base: position 12,244 of record DAOVNV010000022.1, read on the forward strand.
TGAACAGCCGTCTGAAGATTGATATTGGGTGGCTCCAGGTAAAAAAATTACCTTTGGCAAAAACTGCTTGACAAGAGAGAGCCCCGCTGTTACTTTCAGCGGGTTTTCTCCTCTTGGAGAAAATTTGTTCTTTTAACGTTGAGAATACGCAAAATTCGGGAGTAATTCGATGCCGACGATCAACCAGTTGATCCGTAAGGGTCGTCAGGAAAAAAGGGATAAGCCGACAGCACCGGCGCTCATGGGGAACCCCCAGCGGCGCGGGGTGTGTACCCGTGTTTACACCACCACTCCGAAAAAGCCTAACTCGGCTCTACGCAAAGTAGCTCGTGTGCGGCTGACCAACGGAATGGTCGTTACCTCCTACATACCCGGTGTCGGGCATAACCTTCAGGAGCACTCCGTGGTTCTGGTGCGTGGCGGTCGAGTCAAAGACCTTCCTGGTGTGCGTTACACCATCGTGCGTGGGACCCTGGACCTGGCGGGCGTGCAAGGGCGGAAGCAATCCCGCTCCAAGTATGGCGCCAAGCGACCCAAGTAATCAGACAGGCTGAGAGGACGTTATGCCGAGAAGAAGAGAAGTTCCTAAGCGGATTATACTGCCTGATCCGAAATATCATGACCGTACGGTGGCGAAATTTATCAATGCCCTCATGCTTGGTGGTAAGAAGAGCGTCGCCGAGCAGATTGTTTACGGTGCTTTCGACCTGGTTCAGGAGCGCTCGGGTGATGAGCCTCTGGAACTGTTCAAGAAGGCCATTGATAATGTGCGGCCGGTCCTCGAAGTAAAATCCCGCAGGGTTGGTGGTTCGACCTACCAGGTGCCGGTTGAGGTGCGTAGCGAAAGACGCAATGCTCTTGCCCTGCGCTGGCTCGTTGACAATGCCCGCAAGCGTGGTGAAAAAACCATGCGCGAGCGTCTGGCAGCAGAGTTTCTGGATGCGGCGAACAACCGTGGCGCGACGGTCAAGAAAAAAGAAGATACTCACCGTATGGCCGAAGCCAACAAGGCTTTCGCGCACTACCGCTGGTAGCCGGGTCTGGAGGACTGTAAGCTGTGGCACGACTGGTAGCACTTGAAAAAACCCGGAATATCGGCATTATGGCCCACATAGATGCCGGTAAGACCACCACCACCGAGCGGATACTCTATTACACGGGCGTCTCGCACAAGATCGGTGAGGTCCATGATGGCGCTGCCACTATGGATTGGATGGAGCAGGAGCAGGAGCGTGGCATTACGATCACCTCTGCGGCTACGACCTGTTTCTGGAATGACCATCGCGTCAATATTATCGATACCCCCGGGCATGTTGACTTCACAATTGAAGTTGAACGCTCTCTGCGTGTTCTCGACGGTGCCATCGCCGTGTTCTGTTCGGTTGGTGGCGTAGAACCCCAGTCTGAAACTGTCTGGCGTCAGGCAGACAAGTACAATGTTCCCCGCATAGCATTCATCAACAAGATGGACCGCATCGGTGCCGATTTCACTCGCGGTGTTGAAATGATGCGCGACCGTCTTGGGGCCAATCCTGTTCCGCTCCAGATCCCCATTGGCAAAGAAGAGAACTTCCGCGGCATTGTCGATCTCATCGAAATGAAGGCGATTGTCTGGGATGATGAATCTCTTGGTGCAAAGTTTGAAGAGATTGAGATCCCCGCCGATCTTCAGGATGAGGCAGAAGTTACGCGCGAAGCGATGCTCGAAGAGGTCTGCTCGCACGATGATGAACTCATGGAGAAGTACCTCGGCGGCGAAGAGTTGACTGTTGAGGAGATTCGGTCCGGTGTTCGCAAGGCAACCTGCAGCTTGCAGATTAACCCGGTTCTGTGTGGTTCAGCATTCAAGAACAAAGGCGTTCAGGCTCTGCTCGATGCGGTCGTAGATTTCATGCCTTCGCCGCTTGATGTTCCGGCCATCCAGGGGCTACACCCGGATACCGGTGAAGAGTTGGATCGTCCGGCTGATGATAACGGCCCCTTCTCCGCGCTCGCCTTTAAAGTGATGACCGACCCGTTCGTGGGTCAGTTGACCTTCTTCAGGGTTTACTCTGGCGTCGCTGAATCGGGTGCCCATATCCTGAATGCCACTAAAAACAGGAAAGAGCGCTTCGGCCGTTTGCTCAAGATGCACGCCAACAAGCGTGAAGAGATCAAAATGGTCTACGCCGGTGATATTGCTGCCGCTGTGGGACTGAAGAGCACCAGTACCGGTGATACGCTTTGTGACACCAAGGACACCTGCTTGCTCGAGTCGATAGAGTTCCCTGAGCCGGTTATCCATATTGCTATTGAGCCGAAGACCAAGAGCGACCAGGAGAAGATGGGTACAGGCCTGCAGAAACTCGTTCAGGAGGACCCCTCACTGCGGGTTCGTAGTGACGAGGAGACAGGTCAGGTCATCATTTCAGGCATGGGCGAACTTCATCTCGAGGTTATCGTCGACCGTCTCAGGCGCGAGTTCAAGGTCGAAGCCAATATCGGTGCACCCCAGGTTGCGTATCGTGAGACGATTACCAAGTCTGTAGAAGTGCAGGGTAAGTTTGTTCGCCAGTCCGGCGGCCGTGGCCAATATGGCGACTGCTGGCTGCGCATCGAGCCCCTTGAGCCAGGCAGTGGTTTCGAATTTGACGATAAAATCAAGGGGGGAGTCATTCCCAAAGAGTACATCCCGGCGGTTGGCAAGGGGGCCGAAGAGGCTGCCCAGAATGGTGTTATTGCCGGGTTCCAGATGGTTGATATCAAGGTCACTTGCTACGACGGTTCTTACCATGATGTCGACTCTTCGGAAATGGCATTCAAAATTGCCGGTTCGATGGGTTTCAAGGCTGGCGCTGCCAAAGCTGGTCCGGTCCTGCTCGAGCCGGTCATGGCCGTTGAGGTTGTCTGCCCCGACGAATACATGGGTGATGTCATGGGGGATCTGAGTAGTCGCCGTGGCCGCGTGAGCGGTATGGAGCAGCGCGGGTCTGCCCAGGTGATCAACTCTTTCGTGCCCCTGTCCAGTATGTTCGGTTATGCGACCGATCTGCGCAGTGCAACGCAGGGCCGGGCAACCTACACGATGACGTTTGACCATTACGAACAGGTACCGAAGGCTCTGGCTGAAGAATTGGCCGAAAAGAGCAACGGTTGATTAATCTCATTTGAACAAGATCAGTATAAGGAGACAGAACGATGGCCAAAGCCAAGTTTGAGCGGACCAAGCCCCATGTCAACATCGGGACGATCGGTCATGTTGACCACGGCAAGACGACGTTGACTGCGGCGATCACGAAAGTGTTGGCAACCAAGGGTGGCGCTG
>DAOVNV010000044.1 GCA_030630015.1 Desulfuromonadales bacterium
ATCATGCGTTCATTGATTCTTTCTTCACCAACGGCACTCTTTCTGGAAGGGTCAGTAAGGTGTTCTATGACCGTGTAGCAATATGCCTTCGCCTTCTCTATGTCATTGGTTTTACAGGAAAATCTTTTCTGTTTTTTGTTCCATTGGAAGCTTCCATACCAATTATTGCTTTGGTTTTGTTTGTAAAGGGTGATATTTATATCCCTGTCATAGAACTTCAACTCATTTTTCTTCATTTTGGAATCTCCATATCCGTTAAAACTATGATAGAAACTATGATATGAAGAAATCGCAGTTTCGTCAACTAATTGCTTTCTAACATGCTAAAAAATAAAAGAAAAATATGGGTTGATAAGTAGAAGTAGGGAAAATCAGTAACATACACTTGATAGATTTAAATCAGTAAAAACAGTATGTTGGCGGTTGAGAAATAGGTTCGCAACGCATAGGTCGGCGGTTCGAGCCCGCTCAGCTCCACCAATAAAAAAACAGAAAGGTCTGCGTGTCTCGCAAACCTTTCCTTTGGATAACTGCCCGGGGTGTGTTTCTCTCGGGACAAGTTTCTTTGCTGGGATAAAAAGGGGCGAGTTGCATGGGCATTTTTATCGATCGCCGGGAAACAGACAAGCAGATCATTCTGACCTGCAAGCTCAATGCGTTGGGTTTTTACCTGAACCTGACCGCAGGATTACTGATCCTCTCCGCGATGGTGTTTAACCTTGGAATTCTTTATGTGTTCGGACTGGTGATTATCCCTCTTGGGCTGGGTTCAGCTATCCCTTATTTCAGAGCGGCACTGGTCATCAGGAAGGCCGTGGAGGAAGGCAAGGGCACGGTCTCCGGCAAAAAGTACTCCTTTTCCGATCCGTTGGTTTATACGATCGACAAGGATTAACGGAGAAGTTTCCTTCAGAGACAGAATCGCACGGCCCATCGATACCATATTGATGGGCCGTTTTCTTTCTCGGCGGTGTCATTTTATAACAACCCCTGTTCGGCCAGGTCTTTTGTGACCCTTTCGACAAAGTCGCTCATCCTTTTTTGGAAATTATTCTCGACGACGGTTTCCAGTTGTGCAGACCAGATTAAGTCACCGGTTTTGGCATCATAAAGATTGCATTCAGCGGTGATGACCTGATACCGCGAGACAGTTGCAGGAGTATAGATCATGTCATACCTGCGATCGTAGTAACTCCAGTAGTTGCGGTAATAGGGGGCGGGGTAGTAGTCCCGGTAGCCGTAGTAGGGCCGCGATCTGTAGGTAGCATAGCCGGGGTGGACAACTTTTTCTGTGCGCTGGTCGAGGACGCGGGTGATCAGTAAAGTGTCGGCATGGTTGGCCCGAAGTTTCCTGTCGATCATGGCCCGGTCGGCTTCGTCCGAATTGGGCAGGTCCTTGTAGCTGGGAAAACTTGTGACGCCATAGGCAAGCAAGTGGCTGGCAAACTCATCCTCAAGCAGGCGGCGGTGCATTTTCTGCTTTGATACGCCGATAATGTAGACCCTGTCGATGCGGCGGTTGTATTCCGGGTCTTTCCAGGAGCCGGTGAGCTTGGTGCTTGAGCACCCGGCAAGCAACAGAAGAGCGACGCTCAGGCCGATCCAGAATTTCACATTTTTCATAGTGACGCCTCCACTTACGTCCATCAATCTCTCCTCGCTTAATCATAACGGATGATTCTGGAAATACCAATTCGTAATATTTCAGGTATTTATCCGAAGGGGAGGGACAAGATGTCAACTCCTCCCCCATAGCCGTTATCGCCTTCGAAAGGTTTACGGGGTTGAATTGACAACCGGTCGATGGGCAGCCTTAGGAGGAGGGGGGAGCTTTACGCCTCGGGACTTTTGGGAAATGGGATCAGGCGCTTTTCTGCCGACGTTGGGGCGGTTTCTTGTCGCCTTGGCATTGTTTACAGGCTGCGGAATAGGATTTGCCGCATTGTTTGCATCGGAACATTCGTGACTCCTGTACCTGAATCTGTCGGATATTCATAGAGTCAGGTCAATAAATACAACATATGGTATGGCTCCATTTTCTACCTACAACTGGTGGTAGCATATTCGTCTTTTAATGACGATTCAAGTAAAAAATTAATCCCTGTTCTAGAAGGCTGTCGACAGCCTCTTGATTGCGCCCGCCCGGATCCTTCGATATGGGTTAATCCGCTGATGAAGACATGTCTGCAGTTAATTATTTGGAGGATTCTCGGCGCAGAGTTTGTTGGAAAATATTTATTTTTCAGTTTAATTGGGGTGATTGAGCGGAATTCTTTAGTAAATATCTAAAGAATTCCGTAGGTTATAATACTATTTACTTTATCGGGTATAGTTAGTTTATTTCTTGACATTAAAGATGTTTAATGTTATCTTTCGTTCAACTTAAACACAAAACAACTGCAGACATAAACAGAAAAGGAGATCACCATGAAAACTCAAACCACTATGATGGATACCGTAAAGAGCAGCTACCTGGTTCTCGTCCTCTCGATCCTCGGCGTCTTTGCTTTTATCTCTGCCGTACTTATCGCTTGGCCGGCACTATCCTATCTCGGTGCCAAGATGTTCAACTAAGTCTTAATAGGTCCCTTTGATGCACAAAAGCCGCCTCCCATCTGGGAAGCGGCTTTTGTTATGGTTTTCTTCAGTTCTCTTCGATGGCAAGCCGGGGATAGCCCCGTGAAAAGCCGGGACAGCTTGCCACGCCGTAGCCTAGGCGAAGGCGGGTCCCCTCTCAGCTCCTCATCGCTCAGCACTCAGAACTCAGTTTTACCCTCCCATGCCGAACATGGCTTTGTAATCTTCCTCACATACTTCAAGGTGATGGTGGGTCGAGCTGGCATTGGCCAGGTAAACGGTGGCAATTTCGGGGTCATTGATCTGGGCGGCCATGGCTCGCAGCGACTTCTCGAGAGCATCCTCCTGCTCGATGGCGAGTTCCAGGGCCTTGCGCTCATCAAAGTCCTGGACCAGCAGGCTCTGCAGCGCCTGCCACCAGTTGGATGACGTGTTGGGCGGTTCGTTCATGAAGTCCTGAAACGAGGGGATGTCGTCACCCTGGTAAATCTTATAAAAAGATTCTGCGTGCTGGTATTCTTCCCGGGCCAGCAACTCAAACGTGCTCCGGGCTTTCTCTTCAGCCATGCGTTCGGCGCCATATTTGTAGAAATCCATGGCATCTTTTTCAGTCTGAATCGAATCCTTGATTGCTTTTTGAATGTCCAGATTGTCCACGGGAACTCTCCTTCTGTAGAAAAAAAACATCAGTTCAATTAGCGCTTACTCATAGCATATTATAACGTGCAGGTCTTGTTTTTTCTTGGTTTGCGACAAGATTTCGCAATCTTCAACATATCCGCGGCAACTGTTCGCCGGCCAGCATTTCGACGGCCCGCATGCCGCCGATCGCTGTTTTGAGGCGAACCTTGCCGGCAGCACGGCCGGTCACTTCGCCGATAATCGCTGCATCCCTGCCCTCAGGATGCCTGTGCATCACTCCCAGGGCTTTTTGAGCTGCGTCCGGAGCAATAAATGCGAGCAGTTTACCTTCGTTGGCAACGAACAGCGGGTCGAGTCCGAGGATGGCGCAGGCGCCTCCGACCTCGGCAGCTATGGGGAGACAGGCTTCATCGATCGTAATCTCGATCCCCGATTGTATGGCAATCTCTTTAAGGGTTGTCGCAACGCCCCCGCGGGTCGGGTCGCGCAGAACATGGATCTCGGAGCCGGTGACATTGAGAAGGTCCTGGACCATGGCATTCAGGGAAGCGCTGTCTGAGCGGATGGAGCTTTTCAGGTTGATGCCCTCACGGCTGGCAAGCACCGCCATACCATGGTCGCCAAGGTTGCCGCTGACCAGAACCTTGTCCCCGAGGCGAGCGTTGTCGCCCCGGATCTCGAAGTCATGCTCGATCACCCCGACCCCCGAAGTATTGATAAACAGTCGGTCTGCCTTGCCGCGCTGGACGACCTTGGTATCTCCGGTGACGATGTTAATCTGTGACTGGTCGGCTGCCTTGCGCATGCTTTCCAGGATGGCTTTCAGGTCCATAACGGGCAGGCCTTCCTCGATGATCAGACCGACACTGATGAACAGGGGGCGGGCTCCGGCCATGGCCAGATCGTTGACTGTCCCGTGGATGGCCAGGTCGCCAATATTGCCGCCGGCAAAGAATAGCGGATCGACTACGTAGGAGTCGGTTGTAAAGGCAAGGCGTCCGTTTGGTGCAGGCAGCACAGCCGAATCATTCTGATCACTTGGCCGGATGCCGGAAAGGATGGGGATGATCAGGTCGTCCAGCAGTTGATGGCTGAGCTTGCCTCCACTGCCGTGGCCGAGCAGAATGACGTCAGATTTCACTGATAACTCCTGAAACGTGGGTCAGGTTGCGTACTTGTACTCCGCTGCACAGGTTCCTTCACTGGAAACCATGCAGGCTCCGACAGGATCTTCGGGCGTACAGGTACTGCGGAACAGGGGGCAATCTGTCGGCCGGGCTTTCCCTTTGAGGATCTCGCCGCAGATGCAGCCTTGATGCTCAAAGGGGGGTTCGATCTCCACTTGCAGGGATGCTGCATCGTAACCTGCGAACTCGGGTCGGAGTTTGAGGCCGCTGCCGGGTATGTCGCCGATGCCCCGCCAACGTGCATCACAGGGTTCAAAAACCTGGTTGAGAATTTCTTGCGCCCTGAGATTCCCTTCCGGTTTGACCACCCGGCTGTACTGAGTTTCGACACGGGCCTCGCCGGCAATGACCTGCCGGCTCAGCATGAGGATACCCTGCAGAACATCCAGGGGTTCAAAGCCGGTCACTACGCAGGGGACCCGGAATTCCGCAGCAAGAGGTTCATAAGCTTTGGCGCCGATGATTGCTGAAACGTGTGCCGGGCAGATATAACCGTCAATTTGCAGATCGGGGTCCTTGAGCAATGCAGCCATGGAAACCGGCATGGTCTTGTGCGAGCAGAGGACAAAGAAGTTGGAAAGCTGTTTTTTCTCAGCTGTCAGCAGGGCGCCCGCAATGGCAGGGGCCGTGGTTTCAAAGCCGACACCGAGAAACACGATGGTCGATTCAGGGGTTTGCTCGGCAAGGCTGACTGCGTCCAGTGGTGAATAGACGATCCTGATATCGGCGCCTGCAGCTTGTTCGCGCATCAGGCTGCTTGACGAGCCGGGGACACGTACCATGTCGCCAAAAGTGGTAATTATCGTTTCTGGCCGCCTGGCCAAAGCTACGGCATGGTCGATATAGCCGACCGGAGTTACGCAGACCGGACAGCCCGGACCGGAAATCAGCTGGATTGATGCCGGTAACAGGGCGCGGATACCATGCTGACAGATCGCCATGGTATGCGTGCCGCAGACTTCCATGAAAGTCATGCTGCCGGAAAATTTCGCGACGGACTGCCTGATAGCAGCCAACAATCCTCCAACCAGTTGTGGATCGTGGAATTCTGCGAGGTACTTCATTCGGGTCCCAGCCCCAGATCAAGGGCCTCGCGCAGCGCCTGCAGAGTCAGAGCCGCCTCCTTTTCATCAATTTTCTCGATGGCAAAGCCAGCGTGGATCAGGACATAGTCGCCGGTGCGCACATCGTCGAGCATCATGAGGCTGGCTTCACGCTGGACCCCGTCGATTTCACAAACAGCGACATCATTCTCGATCATTTTGACCAGCATGGGAACACCCAGGCACATTCGTTCGCTCCTTATGTCGCTCTCTCAAGCGAGAGGCGAGAAAAACATTCTCAAATAGCGGCGTCACGTTTGTTTTCGACACTGCGCTGCAGCCAGTCGTACCAGGCGGCCATTCCTTCTCCGGTCTGGCAGGAGAGTTCGAGGATTTCGATGCCCGGATTGACTTGGCGGGCGAAGCCTTTGCACTGTTCCAGATCGAACTGCAGATAGGGCAGCAGGTCGATCTTGTTGACCAGCATCAGGCTTGCAGCCTGGAACATCTGGGGGTACTTGAGGGGCTTGTCTTCGCCTTCGGTTACGGAAAGGACCACCACCTTGTGGTCTTCACCGAGGTCGAAAGGCGCGGGGCAGACCAGGTTGCCGACATTCTCGATCATAAGGATGTCGGTAGCAGGCAGGTCAAAAGTTTCGATGCCGTGGCCGATCATATGGGCGTCAAGGTGACAGCCGGCCCCGGTATTGATCTGGCGAACTGGCACGCCGGTGGCCGCAATCCGGTCAGCATCGTTGCTGGTCTGTTGATCCCCTTCCAGAACGGCAAATTGCAGACGCTCCGTCAAATCCCTGAGAGTTCGTTCGAGAAGAGTGGTTTTGCCAGAACCTGGGGAACTAACCAGGTTGAGCACGAAAGCGCCGTTCTGCTGAAAGTGTTCCCGGTTCGCAGCCGCGTATCGATTGTTTTTGGCAAGGATATCCTCTTCGAGCTGAATGGTTCGCGTACTGTGGCTGTGATCATGGTCATGAGGGGTGATGCCGCAACCGCATTCAATGCACATGTCAATCTACCTCCAGTTCGACCAGGCGCATTTCCTTGCCCTGGAATGTTTCGAGGGCAAAGCTGCCGCAGTGGGGACAGGTAAAGGTCGTAAAATCCATTCCGGTTTCTTCGCCGCACTCGAGGCAGCGCCCGCGGCCCGGGATGCGTCGGATTTCCAGGCGGGCTCCTTCGGCCAGGGTCCCGCGTGTACAGACGTCAAAGGCGAACTCGACCGCTTCCGGAATGGCTCCGGAAAGGCTGCCGATTTCCATGGTAATCGAAAGGATCGCCTGCGCCTTTTCCCGGCGGGCATGGTCCACGGCGATCTCAACGAGGCTTTGCGTAAGACTCAGTTCATGCATGATTTACCAAGTGCAGTCCAGGTGACAGTCGGTTGTGTGAAAGTCCGACAGCCTCCTGGACTCATTCATCCTGGTTCAACTATAATTGCAGAGACTTGTAAATTCAACCTGGGAGTTTTCGATGACAGCTATGGGTAAACACTGTACAGACAGCGCACAGCATTCTTTGCACCTTTGCCAGTTCAAGAAAAAGGGTCTGCTTGATGAAATTTTAAAACGCAGCAGCAATCCGGCTTATGTCTGCCACAATTGCAATGCGCTTGCCGACAATGCGCAGGATCTGTGTAACCCGGGAGCGCTGCCCGGCAAAGGATGATGGCGTCGCAAAAAGTCCGTCCTACTGCGTTGCCGCGTTTTTTCAGGACTTCGACATACCCTAGGTATGCCTTCCCCCCTGAAAAACCACTACGCCTTGTAGGGCAAATTTTTTGCTTAGCCATCTCAAAAGTGTGGTGAATTGTGTTTGCCCGGGCCGTAAAACTCGCATAAATGTAGTATATAATTTCTGTTGACTAGGTAGAACCTGCAGATATATGTTTTCTGAATAGCAAAAGGCTGCTCAAGGAGTTTTCTCATGGATGAGAATCAGAAAATGGATGCCTACTGGAGAAAAAACCTCGCCTACATAGCGGTTCTGCTTTCCATCTGGTTTGCAGTCTCCTGCGTATTCGGCTTGCTCGCAGCGGATACTCTGGACCACTTTCGTCTAGGTGGCTTCAAATTGGGGTTCTGGTTCGCGAACCAGGGCTCGGAAATCATTTTTGTTCTCCTGATTGTTGTCTACGTGCAGTTGATGAACAGGCTGGATCGCAAATATGATGTCCACGAAGATTAACCTGGGGATCTTTCGACAAATTTGACACTCTCTCCTGGCGGAGTCAGAAAAAATTATGGGTATTCTGGGCTGGACCTGGTTGTTTGTCGGTCTCACCTTTTCACTGTATATAGGAATTGCGGTCTGGGCAAAAGCGGCGACGACCGGTGATTTCTACGTTGCCGAAAAAGCTATTCACCCCATAGCCAACGGTATGGCGACCGCCGCCGACTGGATGTCGGCGGCGTCGTTCATCTCAATGGCCGGCCTCATCTCTTTTATGGGCCGGGACGGTTCGATGTACCTGATGGGCTGGACGGGTGGCTATGTCCTGTTGGCGATGCTGCTTGCTCCCTATCTGCGCAAATATGGAAAGTTTACGGTACCGGAGTTTATCGGTGACCGCTACTATTCCTCAGGTGCTCGCGTCATCGCCTTGTTCTGTGCCATTTTCGTATCCTTTACCTATGTTGCCGGTCAGATGCGCGGCGTTGGTGTTGTCTTCTCACGTTTTCTTGAAGTGCCGGTCAATACCGGTGTCATCATCGGCATGGCCCTGGTGTTTTTCTATACAACCATGGGCGGCATGAAAGGGATTACCTATACCCAGGTTGCCCAGTATTGTGTGCTGATCAGCGCATACTTAATCCCCGTTATTTTCATATCGATCATGCTGACTGGCAATCCGGTCCCACAACTCGCCTACGGCGGAACGATCAGTGCCGGAGGCGCCGAAATCCTTGGCAAGGCAAGTTACCAGGGGCAATACCTGCTCGATGTTCTAGACGGCATTCAGAAAGATTTCGGCTTTGGTGAGTACACTGCCGGCAAGCGTGCTGTCGTCGACGTATTTTTCATCACTATTGCCCTGATGGTCGGTACGGCCGGATTGCCGCACGTCATCGTCCGGTTTTTTACTGTGCGCAAGATTCGTGATGCGCGTTCCTCGGCCGGATGGGCGCTGTTCTTTATAGCCCTGCTCTACACGACCGCTCCGGCTGTGGCAGCTTTTGCCCGTACCAACTTCATCCTGACGGTGAATGACAAGTCCTACGCAAATGAGGCCCCAGCCTGGTTCAAAAACTGGGAGTCCACTGGCCTGATCGCCTGGATGGACAAAAATGAGGACGGCATCATGCAGTATCGCCCCGGCCAGGCGTTTGCCGGCAAGCCCAGATATGCCGAGGGAAGCGGTGATTCCGGCGAAAGATTGCTGAGCAACCGGCCGACTGCGTCGGATAATGAGATCTACATCGACCGGGACATCATGGTGCTCGCCAATCCTGAAATTGCCAAGTTGCCCAACTGGGTCGTTGCTCTGGTGGCCGCTGGAGGTCTGGCGGCGGCACTCTCTACAGCAGCTGGCTTGCTCCTGGTAATCTCGGCATCGGTGTCCCATGATTTGTTGAAAGGTGTTCTCATGCCGCATATGTCGGAGCGGTCCGAACTGCTCTGGGCCCGTAGCTCTGCAGCTGTAGCGGTTTTGATTGCCGGACTGTTCGGCATCTTCCCCCCCGGGTTCGTCGCCCAGGTTGTCGCTTTCGCTTTCGGCCTGGCCGCTGCGTCTTTCTTCCCGGCAATCATCATGGGCGTGTTCAGCCGAAAGACCACCAAGGAAGGGGCCATGTGCGGCATGCTCGCCGGCATCACTTTCACGGCCGGCTACATCATCTACTTCAAGTTTATCAACCCGGCAGCCAACGTACCGGAAAACTGGTGGTTCTCGATTTCGCCTGAGGGCATAGGCACGCTCGGCATGATTTTGAACTTCGTCATCATGTGGGCGGTTTCCAGGGTCACCAAGGAGCCTCCCCAGGAGATCCAGGACATGGTGGCCAGCCTGCGCTATCCGGCATCGCGAGATTAGGAGCCTATCGGTGATCATCTTGCGGCTGCCTGAAACGGGCAGCCGTTTTTTATCTTGAGGTTGAAATGTTTGCAAGTCGTATGGTCAGGCATCTGGTCGGGGTTTTGTTCTGTGGCGCGGCGGGCCTCAGCCTTACCAGTATGGTTCTGCCATCGGTGATTGCCGCTACCGGGCTGAGCGATGCTTTATGGGCCCGGTTTTCCCTGAGTGGTTATGCTGCACATGCTGTCGTGCTGTGGGCCATTGGTGGATGGGGAGTTGCCAGGGCCGGCACCATGCAGGCCGGCGGTCTGATCATGGGATCGCTGGGGCTGATTTGCGGCCTGGTCCTCAGTTGCATTGCGATAGGCTCCGATTTCAAATCACTGACAGTGCTGGGCATCAGTTCTTGCGGCTATGGGTTGACCGTCGGACTCCTCGTAGGAAAGCTCCTGGAAATGCCGGAGGACGGAGGGAGGGGAATGTGATTTATGGGTTCAAGTGAAACAAGCAGCCTTCCCAGGATAACCTTCTGGCTGGTTCCTGCCGTCGGGCATCGGCACCATCTGCAGTCGCTGATTGACCGGTTGACCAGTCGCTTCAATACTTCCCCTTTTCTGCCGCACATGACAATCTGGAGCTGCGAGCGACCGCAAAATGCAGACCTCGCCGCGCTGCTGGAAAAACTGTCCGGACACGCTGCGTCGGTTTCGTTGAAAACCACCGGGCTTGCCGGATCAGACCTGTTGACCAAGTCATTTTATCTTCGACTCGAGCCTTCCGAAGCGCTGCTCGGGATTGTCGAGAGGGTACGGATGCTGACTTCAACATGGCCCAGCGCTTATCTTTTCGATCCGCATCTCAGTTTGCTCTATCATGCCCTTTCGAAATCCGCCCGCCAGCGATTGATAGATGAAATCTCTCCAGACCTGGCCGTGGTTGATTTCGATGAACTCAGGGTAGTGGCTATCCCAGACAAGATTGTGACGCCTGCCGATTTGTGTGGCTGGCAAACCCTGGCGACCCGTCCTTTCTCACGGATTCAGGTCTAAAGAAGCCCCCCCTCAGAAGGAGTCTCATCATGAATATTGAAGTCGTGTGCGCAGATATTACGTATCTCGAGGTTGACGCCATTGTCAATGCGGCCAACACCTCCTTGCTGGGAGGAGGAGGCGTCGACGGGGCCATTCATCGGGCGGCGGGACCTCGATTGCTCGCTGAGTGCCGAACCCTGGGGGGGTGCCCCACCGGAGAAGCCAGAATTACCGGGGGATACGACCTGCCGGCCAGGTTCGTGATCCATACGGTCGGTCCAGTCTGGCGCGGTGGTCATAAAAATGAAGAAGCCCTTCTGGCCAGTTGTTATCGGAACAGCTTGGAACTTGCGGCGGCCAGCGGAGTTTCATCGATTGCCTTCCCTTTCATTAGTACGGGTGTCTACCGTTTTCCCATTGCAAGGGCGAGCCGGATCGCATTACGTGAAGTTGCCGCCTTTCTCGCGACACACCCGGAGATGCATGTCACCATTGCCTGCTTTTCTGACCAGGACCGGGCAACCTACTCTCAGGCGTTACACGTTTTGACGAACTGAACTCCCGGGGATTGAATGTCCCACAACTTGTTGTGGGTTGATTGATGCGGGGAAAGAATAACGTAAAGAGGCTTTATCCCTGTCCGCCTTTTCACGGTTGACATTCTGAGGGTTTCTTGATGCTCTTCACGAGCCCGCCTTTTTTATGTCAGCCCGGGAGCATTTTTCTTCACAATCTCCCCGCTACCCGGTGGGTTTCCACCCAAGCTCTGTTCAAAATAGTCACGTAAAAACAGGTTGTTCTGAGTTTTCACTGGATAGATGCATGGGTTGCTCCCCTTGTGTCCCGACTTGTGTGCCGGGGTATTTGTGGCCAATCTTCAGGTAAATGGAACTGAATTTGCATTTGACTTTGTTCCTCTGGTTCTGGGGAGAGCCGGGGTTCTCAGTTTTTCCGGTGCAGTGCCGGCAACTGTCATTTGTGGGGGAAAAATCGGATGCGATCAAAGGTTGGACGGCTCGCTTCGAGCCCGGTTATCAGCGTTGATATTGAATGCCTGGTCAGTGAAGGCCTGCAACTGATGTGCGCCAGAAGCGTCAGCTGCCTGATCGTCTTGTCCGGTGGTGAGCCGATCGGCATATTGACGGAGCGCGATGTCGTGTTTGCAGCAAACTGGATGCTGGGGCAGGCCGATCTCAGGATAGGCCAGGTCATGAACAAGCAGGTCATGACCATCAATAAAGGCATGACGGTCCAGGAGGTCTGCGAAGTTTTTCGCGGCAACAGCGTCAGGCATCTTGTGGTTGTTGATAGCCGGGGACAGGCGACAGGCATCTTCACACGCTCAGACCTAGTGCGGATTATGGAGAAGAGCGCCTTTGCAGGTATGTCCGACGTTTCCGGGCTGATGTCGGCAAAGGTCTGGCATGTCGAGCCGGAAACGACTGCTCGCTACGCCCTGTCAATAATGGCCAGGCACGCTATCAGTGGCGTTGTGGTTGTCAAGGGAGGAAAACCCATAGGGATCTTCACGGAACGGGATGTCGTTCGCATGATCACCAGTGGAAGCGACCTGACGAATTATCCTGTCGGTGATGTCCTGACCTCCCCAGCCGTCTGTATTGCTGTCGGAACTGCCCCTCGCCAAGCCATTGCCCTGATGCAGAATAAATCAGTTCGAAGGCTCGTGGTCCTTGACAGTCTGGGAGAGATGGTAGGCATTTTGACCAAGACCGACCTGAGCAGAAGCCTCGCTTGCTGCGAAGTCTCCGACAAACAGCCCATTTCAGAACAGGTTGTAGAACATCGAGCCGTAGACCAACCCGAAGCCCGTATCTGAACGACAATCTCCTTCCCTCAAAAAGTAAAATCATTTATCCATCTTTATATGGGTGTCGGTGGGGCTTGCCGCGAGAGTGATGCTGGAGTATAAAGGCATACTCTGACTTGGCCCCTGAGCAAACGACGGACCCAGATTCCGAGGAAAGGCCTCTCAATGACTCTTGCCATCCCCCTGGAAAAAGCTTTGGTTCTGCGCGAAAAGGGTGCATTGCTGATCGATGCCCGCAGTCCGGCGGAATTTGCCGAAGCGACGATTCCAGGGGCAATCAATGTCCCGCTGCTCGACAACGAAGAGCGCAAAGAAGTCGGGACCCTTTATAAACTAAAAGGTAAGCAAACGGCTCGCCGTCTTGGGGTCAGGATTATTTCTGCCAAGATCCCCGCTCTTGTTGAGCAGGTGTTTACCGCCAGACCATCCGGGTCTCCCCCGGTTGTGGTTTTCTGCTGGCGTGGCGGAATGCGCAGTCGGGCCTTGACCCAGTTCCTTGACCTTGCCGGATTGCCTGCCCGTCAGATG
>DAOVNV010000066.1 GCA_030630015.1 Desulfuromonadales bacterium
AGCCGGACTCGCCCAGTTTTTCTCTGACATCACTCAGTTCGCTGCGAATCGATTGCGCGTATTCGCCATCCTCAATCAACTTCAAGGCCTCTCCGGCGAGGTTTTCCGGGGTCGCGTCATCCTGGACAAACTCGCGGACAACCCGCCTGCCGGCCACGATGTTGGCCAGACCGATATGATCGACCCGCACCAGCTTACGGCCGATGGCATAGGATAATGGCGCCAGCTTGTAAAAGATCACCATCGGCGTACCGGTCAGGGCGACCTGCAGCGTCACTGTGCCGGAAACGGTTACAATCGCATCGCAGGCTTTCGCCGTTTCGTAGATACTCAGATCATCCGCAGCAACGAAAGTGATATTTGTCAGTTTCGAAAAACGGTCGGCAATCTCCGAAACAGGCAAACCTGCCGCGATCGGTACCAGGAAATGAACACCCGGTCTCCTGGCACTAATCTGTTCTGCAGTCTGCACCAGAGTCTCGAGCATATACTTCAGTTCACTGCGCCGGCTACCGGGGAACAGACCAATCACCTTGGATCCCGACTCGATCTGAAGATGTTCAAGAATTTCCTGGCGCTCCCGCGTGTGTCCATACTCGTCCAGCAAGGGGTGCCCGACATATTCAACCTGTATGTCCTGACCGCGATAAAAGTCCGGCTCAAAGGGGAAAATTGCCGCCAGGCAATCCACCAGCCTGGCAATCTTTTTCACCCTGCCCCGCCGCCAGGCCCACACCTGCGGACTGACATAGTACAGAACCGGAACCCCGGCTCGCTGCGCCTGCTTTGCCAGGCGCAGGTTGAATTCTGGAAAATCGATGAGGACCAGGGCGTCCGGGCGCTGATCACCATGCAAAACCCTTTTGAGTCGCTGGAAGGCCCTCCAGATAACCGGAAAATGCCCGAGAACCTCAACCAGCCCTATGACAGCCAGTTCCTCACCGGGGATCAGGACATCGCAGCCGGCCTCGGCCATACGCTGGCCACCGATACCGAAAAAGCTCAAATCGGCATCCAGTTCCCTGGCCGCTTCGATCAGTTTGGCACCGTGCAGATCACCGGACGCTTCGCCGGTGACAATCATAATCCTTCTCTTCCGCGACACGCTTTCCCCTTATCCTTGAACCACCGGGGCAATGGTTTCGACGATCCGGTCCACCTGGGCGGCCGTCAGTTCCGGGTAGATCGGTAGAGACAAACACTGTTCCGCCACCCGTTCGCTCACAGGCAGAGAGGTCCCGCGGCATTGCTGCTGAAAGACTTCCTGTTGATGCAGAGGGATCGGATAGTAAATAGCAGAAGCGATCCCTTCAGCCGCTAGCGCCTTCTGGACCGCCTCGCGCTGGTCCATAAGCACCGTATACTGGTGATAGACGTGTGTGCCCTTGCCGTCCTCAAACGGAACGGTGATGCCCAGCTCACTCAGTTTACTCGAATATCTATGCGCATTCTCACGACGTTGCTGATTGAACCTGTCAAGATGTTTGAGCTTAACGCGCAGGATAGCCGCCTGCAAGTCATCCAGACGACTGTTGTAACCAATGATCGAATGATGATAACGCTCCCGGCTGCCGTGATTGCGCAGCGTCCTGACCTGTGCAGCCAGATCATCACTGTTGGTGACAACCAGGCCGCCGTCGCCAAAACAACCCAGGTTCTTGCTCGGGAAGAAAGAGTAGCAGCCCAGGTCCCCCAAGGCGCCGGTCATCTTGTCTCCGTAGCGCGCGCCGCAGGACTGGGCGCAGTCCTCGACCAGCAACAAGTCGTTATCGAGACAGATCTTCTTGAGCGGCTCAAGATCGGCAGGCTGGCCGAACAGATGGACCGGAAGAACCGCCCTGGTTGCGGGAGTGATCGCAGCGGCAACCTGTTCGACATCGATGTTGAACGTCGCCGGATCAATGTCGACGAAAACCGGAGTCGCCCCCACATAGGCAATCGCTTCAGCAGTCGCGATAAACGTAAAGGGAGTCGTGATCACTTCATCACCCGGTCCGAGACCGGTTGCGCGCAGCGCCAGGTGGAGAGCATCCGTGCCCGACGCGACACCTATGGCATGCTTCACGCCGAGATATGCCGCAATCTCCTCCTCGAAAGAAGTCCCCTGGGGACCCATGATAAAATAGGCTGACTCCAGAACGTTACGCACAGCCTCGTCAATTTCCGCCTGCAGCTGCCGGTATTGAATTTTCAGGTCCACCATCGGTATTTGCATTGCTTTACAAGCCTCGTTTGCTTAGAGAGTTACCGTTAAAAACCGACCAGGTATTTCTACGCATATTCCCAAAAAGGACAGGCGAGTACGTCATCACGCCCCTCGCCTGTGGTGAAAGTCATTGTCGAACACCCGCTTCAGATTGTTACTTCATGCCAGAGTTTATGAGAAATCTGCATCGCGACTTCCAAGGCGCGCTTGCCATCCTCGCCGGTCACAACGGGTGTTTTGCCGAACCGTACAGCATCAATAAAAGCGTGGATTTCGTCGCGCAGCGGATCCCCCTGGTCAAAGCTCAGCTCTTCAAAGGCAATGTCCGGCAGACCTGGAATGACATTGACTCCGGGCGTCTTGCGATAAACGGCAATTTTACGATCCTGAAAATCGATCGAAATATAGGCATCCTGCTGAAAAATCCGCATTTTGCGCATCGGGTCGCGGCTTACCCGGCTCGCGGTAACATTGGCAACACAACCGTTCGCGAACTGCAGACGGGCATTGGCAATATCCACTTCTTCGGAAAGAACCGGCACACCCACCGAATTAATCGTCTTAAGTTCGTGGGGGACCATGCTGAGCAGGATATCAATATCGTGGATCATCAAATCCAGAACGACATTGACATCTGTCCCACGCGGTTTGAAAGCAGACAATCGATGGGATTCAATGAACTGGGGGTTGTCAAGCACACCCTTGAGGGCCATGACTGCCGGGTTGAACCTTTCCAGATGCCCGACCTGAAAGACCAGATTTCTGCTGCGTGCCATTTCAATAAGCTGCTCAGCCTCGTCAACGGTTTGCGTGACAGGCTTTTCCAGCAGGATATGACAGCCGGCCTCAAGGCATTGGCGCGCAACCTTAAAATGAAACTGGGTCGGAACCACAATCGACAGCAGATCGACCTTGTCCAGCACCTGATCCAGAGAAGTGAAGGCTGCAGTGCCGCATTCCGAGGCAACTTCCGCAGCGCGTTCAGCATCAGCATCAACAACACCCGCCAGTTCGATCTCAGGGTGCTCATGATATTTCTGGGCATGAAACCTTCCCAGGTAACCGACCCCCACCACTGCTGCACGCAGAGCACACATAGCAAAATCCTTTAGCGGGCAATTCCGCGTTGGCTGTTTCTGATAAAGTCGATAAAGTGCTGCAATTCAGGCGTGATATCCAGATCGCTCTCGATCTGCTGAATCGCTTCTTCCATGCGAAGGCCGGCCCGGAACAACAACCGGTAGGCCTGCTTGATGCCGCGAATCGTTTCCTTTGAGAGGCCCCGGCGTTTCAAACCGACAAGGTTGAGACCCATCATTTTCGCACGGTCACCCTGGGCAACAGTATAAGGCAGGATATCCTGGCTCACCATGGCTCCACCGCTGATCATCGTGTGGCTACCGATGCGGCAGAACTGATGCACGGCCACCAGGCCGCCAAGGATGGCAAAATTTTCAACTTCAACGTGCCCCGCAAGCGTCGCGCCGTTAGCCAGGATCACCTGCTCACCAACCAGGCAATCATGAGCAACATGCGAATAGGCCATAAACAGGTTGTCATCGCCAATCGTCGTGATGCCGCCACCACCCGGAGTACCGCGGTTGAGGGTGACGAATTCCCGGATGCGATTCCGGTTGCCGATTTTCAGGAAGGTTTCCTCCCCTTGGTATTTGAGATCCTGGGGGGCGGCCCCGATTGAAGCAAATTGGAAAATCTGATTATCTTCACCGATTTCCGTCCAGCGATCGATCACAACATGTGACCCGACGACCGTACCTGATGCAATCTTGACCTCTTCACCTACGATAGAGAAAGGCCCGATAGTGACATCTTCGGCAATCTCGGCGGACGGGTGGATTATGGCACTGGGATGAATCATAACAATCCTCTACTTGGGAGCAAAAGTCGCTTTGAGTTCCGCTTCTGCGACCAGTTTATCTTCTACGAAGGCCTTGCCTGTGAACGAATAGATGCCGCGCCGCAACTTGAGGAGGTTCAGTTCCAAACGCAACACATCACCGGGGAGAACCGGCTTGCGGAAGCGGGCCTTGTTGATGCCGACAAAGTAGGGCACCTCATCCTTTTTGACATCCTTGCTCAGCTGAGCAAAAACGCCCCCTACTTGGGCCATGGCCTCGAGAATGAGGACTCCCGGCATAATCGGGTGCCCGGGGAAATGACCCTGAAAAAAAGGTTCATTAATGGTTACGTTTTTTACCCCAACAATGCTTTTCCCTTCCTCAAAGTCGGTAATTCTGTCTACCAACAGAAACGGATAGCGATGCGGTAGGTATTCCATTAATTCGAGAGAGTTAAGTACCATAATCAGTCTTCATGCTCCGTCAACATGGCCTCCAGTTCGGCCAGCTTCTGTTTTAGTTTCGATACATCCCGACGCAGATTCGGCAAATGGATCATACTCACCGAAGCTTTGAGCCAGTCTCGATGAGGTATAGCAGGGGCACCAGCCAGTGAAGTACCGTCGGCAACATCATTCGTCACCCCGCCACGCGCGGCGATCGTGACGTTGCTGCCGACCTTAAGATGTCCGGCAGCAGCAGATTGGCCACCAAACGTAGAGTGATCACCAATACGGGTACTCCCCGCAATAGCCACTTGTGAGACCAGGATGCAGTTTTCCCCGATTTGCACATTGTGGGCAACCTGAACAAGATTGTCTATTTTAGTCCCGCGCCCGATGCGGGTATCACCCAGAGTTCCTCTGTCGATTGTTGAAGATGCACCGATCTCAACATCATCCTCGACAATGACCCTTCCGACCTGAGGTATCTTGAAATATGCCTCACCGTCTGGAGCAAAACCAAACCCGTCTGAACCAACCACTGCAGCGGGCTGAAGGATCACACGCTCACCCAAATGGCAATCTTCACGCACAATGGCACCAGCGTGGAGGACACAGTCCTGACCAACATTGGCCCCGGGATAGATGACAACATTCGGATGAAGGATTGTCCCCTGAGCCACCCGGGCTCCGGCACCAACCACACAGCCAGAACAAATTGTCACATTGTCTGCAATCTCAGCATCAGGATGGACATCTGCCCCCGAAGAAATCCCCTCGGCTTTGAAAGCTGGAACTCTAAAAAAAGTCAGAAGCTTAGCAAATGCCAGATAAGGGTTACCAACCAGCAGAAGCGGCTTGTCGACATTTTCCGCCAGTTTCGGAGTCACAACAATGGCTGCCGCTTCGGATTGAGGCAAAAGTGACCGCAGCTTGGGATTAGACAAAAAAGTGATTTCCCCCGATCCGGCAGAATCGAGGGAAGCCACACCGCAGATTATGATCGAGGAATCACCGCTGACGCGGCCACCCACCAGTTCTGCCAACTCACCGAGGGAGGCAGATCGCCCCCTGTTTTTTTCAGTCATAAGACCCTGATCTTATTTTTTGTCGAACGCCTTGATCAATTTGTCAGTCAGGTCAACAGAAGCATCGCCATACAGCATCGCACTTTCCGTTTTTTCCAGGATCACCGTGTAACCTTCCTTCTTGCCGAGATCCTGAACAACCCTGAACAGTTCCTCAAGAATTTTACGGGTGAAGTCGGCATCCGCCTGCTGCAGCTCTTCCTGAATATCCTTGGTGAAGCGCTGGTAATCCTTAACCTTTTGCTGATACTCGCGCTCCTTGGCACTTTTGGCCTCGCCGGAAAGCAGCAGAGCCTGCTTTTCGAGGTCTTCCTTGAGTTTTTTCAGTTCGTCCTGCTTCGCCTTGACTTCTGCATCATATCCCTGGACCTTGACCTTGATCTTCTCCTTGGCAGCCTTGCCGGAATCAGACAGGTTCAGCGCTTTCTGCAAATCAACGAAACCGATTTTGACATCCTGCGCCAGCACAGGACTGGCAATCAGTCCCAGAACAATTAAAGTGAATAATACCAACCGTTTCATACACTATCTCCTTTAGCGATTAATTGTTACACATTTTGAATTCAGCTATTTATCAGAAGAAACGTCCAACCATAAATTCCAGTTTGGAGTCATCTTCGCCTTCCTTCGGATCCAGGTTGTATCCCCATTCCAGCCGCAACGGTCCCAATGGGCTGAGCCAGCGGATGCCGGCTCCAGCACTGTAACGCCACTCCTCAAACCAATCTTCGTCTTCACCCCAGGCATTGCCGACATCAAAGAAGACAACACCTTTCATGCCGAGATCCTTGGCCAGCGGGAACAGAAATTCAAAGTTGAAAAAAGTTTGCTTGTCGCCACCAATGTAATCAAGAGTATCCGGGTCAATCGGGCCGACTTCGCGGGAGTCAAAACCGCGCAGGCTATTGATACCCCCGAGGTAGAAACGTTCATCCAACGGAATATCCTCACTTGCATAGGCATGAACGTAACCGACCCGGCCGTGCGCAGAGAAAGTCGTTCCCCAGAATGCCGGCCAGAAATGTCGATAGTCGAGCAGATATTTACTGAACTGCTCGGTACCGCCAAGGCCGGCAAATTCCCAGGAGGCATCAAATGCGCCGCCCCTGGAAGGATCGGGGCGATAATCTGTCGTGTTCCGACTGAAGGTACTCGTAATCGACGAAATCGTTGAAGAACCTTCTTCATCCTGAATGTCCAGGGATGCGAAAGGATCGACATCGTAAATGTCCTTCTGCTCATAACGGTAGACGAAAAGTATCCTGGAGTATTCGCCGACGGCACGTCCCACCTTGATAGCCCCACCGGTAGCCCGGCGGCTGAAGTCGGTCCACTCACGATCCGTTTTATACAGCTCAAAACCCAACGTCAGATTCATATCGAGGAAATAGGGATCGGTCAGACCGATCTGGTAAGTTGAACTTTCCCCGCCAACCGAAGCGGCCAGGCTCAGTCTCCAGCCCCGGCCAAGGAAGTTTTCCTGGGTGATTGAACCCTGTCCGACAAAACCGTCCACCGACGAGTAACCGGCTCCGATACTGAAAGTTCCGGTTGGCCGCTCCTTGACGTTGATGTCAATATTGATGTGGTTCTCGTCGGAGCCCTTGCTGGTCGTAATATCGACAGCCTCGAAATATCCCAGGTTATTGATGCGGGCACGACTTCTTTTCAAGGCAGAGGCATTAAAAAGCTCGCCTTCGACAAGCTTCATTTCACGGCGAACAACCTTGTCGCGGGTTGACATATTTCCTGAAACATTAATCCGTTCAACCGAGACCTGGGGACCCTGTTCAATTTCAAAGTTTAAATCAACCAGCCGGGTGTCGTCGTTCACGCGGGTCAGGGGCGTCACGTTGGCATAAGCGTAGCCTTGGTTCGCATACAGATCGGTAACCTTTTCCACACCGAAACGCAACAATTTACGGGAAAAAACATCACCGGGCTGGAGGGGGACAAGGTTGAGAATCTCCCCTTCTCTTTGAATCAGGTCCCCTTGCGCATCAATCTCACCAATCAGGTACTGGTTGCTCTCATCGATCGTAATCAGAACAAGCATATGCCGATTATCATCGACCAGTGTTATGACCGGCTCACGCACCTTGACCCGAACATAGCCCTCATCGAAATAGTTGTCGGCAATGCGCTCAAGGTCCTGGGAAAGAAGGATGTCGTTATAATTGCCACGCCCTGTCATCCAGGAGAGAAACCACTTTTCCCTGGAGTCCATCATATCCATCAGATCGCCATGGTCGAAGACGGCATTGCCTGCAAATTCGATCTGCTTGATGCGCACGAGGCGACCTTCATCGATCCGGAAAGTCACCAGGGAGTCATTCTCAGGCCCGACATGGCTGTCGGCAGTGACCTCAGCCGCGTAATAGCCTTCCTTGATGTACTCAAGCTTGACGGCATCAACGCTTCTGGCAATCTCATAAGGATCATAGATATCCGGGACCTTGATAGTAATCAGCTTCTGGAGTTTATTGGTCTTGATCTCCTCGTTGCCTTCGAAACGGATTTTCCTCACCAGAGGCCGTTCCTCGAGCCGAAACACCAGAATCTGAACACCATTCCGTTGTTCTACTTCCGCTACAACGTCAGAAAACCGCCCCAAGCGGTAGATGGCCTGGATTGCCGCATCGATATCCACGGGCAGCACAGCCTGACCGGCCTGCAACGGCAACACATCAATGACAGCCTGCTTCTTGACCCGTTGGTTGCCCTCGATAACAATGTCGCCGATGAAGTACCCCTCGGCTGCATAAAGAGGAAGCGCCCAAACCAGACAAAATAACAGCAGCAAAACCCTCTTAATCATTTCAACATCACTCCATGCAGATAATTGGCTTAACTTGGATCCGTGAGTAAACGACGGATAAAGAGTGTAAGCATCCTCTGCTATGACAGGCTGCGGACACAAGTGCTTGGCTGGATGAGTATTTCAAAAATCTGAGCTGCACCCATAGGCTCAGCGGCGATTTTTGGAATGTTCAGGCAGTTCAATGACTTGCACTATTTGCCGTCGGTTGCTCACGGATCCAGGATTAAGTTTGGCATTATAGGTGATGACAGCGAAAGGTGAAAGCAAAAACTGGTCGCACCAACCCCGCTTTCGCTGCCGAAATCAGGAGCCATTCAAAAGACCATCTTCCATATGAATGACGCGGTCCATGCCGGCGGCGAGTTTCTGATTGTGGGTTACCAGCACCATTGTCAGGTTGTACTCGGAATGCATGTGGTCCAGCAGCTGCACAATATCTTCGGCTGTCGTACTGTCCAGATTGCCGGTTGGCTCATCGGCGAGAAGCAGACGCGGGCCCATAACGAGGGCGCGGGCAATGGCAACCCGCTGTTGCTCACCGCCGGAGAGTTGCCCCGGTTTATGTTCGAGACGATGCTGCAGGCCGACAGCATTTAGAAGATGCTCAGCCCTCTCTCGCGCTTCCGACAGAGGGATACGTCCGATACGTGCCGGCATCATGACATTCTCAAGAGCTGTAAACTCCGGAAGCAGTTGATGAAACTGGAACACAAAGCCAATCGAACGGTTGCGAAATGCGTCCAGCTCGGGAACCGAATAACGGAAAATATCCTTGCCCTCGAACTCCACCTTGCCCTGCGTAGGACGATCCAACCCTCCCAGCAGATGCATGAGAGTCGTCTTGCCTGCACCGGACATACCGACAACCGCGACCCGTTCTCCCGCACGGATCTCCAGATCGATCTCCCGCAGTACGTGGACAGTCCCGCGCTCACTGGCAAAACTCTTGCTCAACCCACTGACAACAATCATCATGCACTCACAGAAAAAACTAGGATGGCTCGTAACTATTCATAACGCAGGGCCTCGGCCGGATCCATCCTGGCCGCACGCCATGCCGGATAAATGGTCGCCAGCAGGGAAATCAACATGGTGACTACAACAACGGCGACCACGTCACCGGAATTCACCACGGAGGGGAAATGATCCATGCCGTAGACCGTCTGGTCGAAAATTTTAATCTTGAGTACCCGTTCAAGCCACTTGATAATCGGATCGGCATTGCGGGCAAGGAACAGGCCCAAGCCGGTACCAAATAGAGTCCCGAGAGTTCCAACGATAAAACCCTCGAAGATAAAAACCTGCATGATGCTGCGAGCCGAGGCCCCCATTGACCTCAGGATTGCAATGTCCCGGTGTTTCTCCATGACCACCATGATCAGGGTCGTGGCGATATTGAAGGCGGCCACCAGAATGATAATCCCGAGCACGATGAACAGACCGAGCTTTTCGAGGCGCAGGGCCGACAGCAAAGCTCCGAACATATCCTCCCAGGAACGCACAACATAGGGGTAGTCGTACAGATCGCGCAAAGCCGATGCCACCGGCCGGGCCTGATCGAAGCCATCGACCTCGACTTCGACCCCGGTAACGGTCTCGCCCATATCGAAAAATACTTGAGCCTGCGCAAGATCAATATAGGCAAAGTAGGTATCGATGAAACCACCGCGCTGGCTGAAGATCCCGACGATTTTAAAAGGCTTCATCTTCGGTATCATCCCGAAAGGTGTGATGGTAAACATCGGTGGAATGACATTAATGGAGTCCCCGACCGCAACTCCGAGCGTGGTGGCCGTATCAAGCCCGATCACTATTCCCGGCAACCCCGACTCCACGTCGAACAGCGCATCCTCCACCGGGCGCTTGTCCCGGGTGAGAAGATCCAGGCCAAACACCTTGTTATCCCGCTTAACCCCCTTCACATTGACAGCCGCGACGTTCCTTTGGGACAGGAGCATTGCCTCCTTGGTGACATACGGCGCAGCGCTCAGCACATGAGGGGAGATCTCGAGGGTTTCGCGTGTCAGCAGGTCAGGATTGTCGAGGGCAGCGCCATGTTTCTGGATCAACACGTGCGGCACATTGCCGAGGATCTGCTGACGCACCCCATCGTGAAAACCGGTCATTACGGCCAGCACGAGAATCAGTGCGGCAACCCCCAGGGTCACCCCGGCGATTGAAATAAAGGAAACCACCGAGATGAAGGTCTGCTTGCGCTTGGCCCGCATGTAGCGGAGGCTGATGAAAAGTTCGTAGTTCATTGAAAAACCAGGAACGCGGGACGCGGGACGCGGGACGCGAAAATCTCTGAAATCATTCTAAAAGAATATAAATCCATCAAATCTTACCCCTAAATATTCATTCAAGCTTCTTGATTTTGTTGTTTCGCGTCCCTCGTCCCGCGTCCCGCGATCCTGTCATTTTGCTTCCGAGCGCAGTTGCGGGAAGAGGATGACGTCGCGGATCGATGCTGAGTTGGTC
>DAOVNV010000004.1 GCA_030630015.1 Desulfuromonadales bacterium
AGGCGGGGCAGATCGAGCAGATCTGGTTGGTCGTATTCTTCAGGCAAAGCTTCCGTAACCTGCAGGTGACTGCCTGCCTCGATGATTTCGCTGAATTCTGCTTCGAGGGTCACTATCTGCTCTTCTCCAAGCAGCTTATTGAGACGGATCACCAGCATTGAGTCCACCCAGCGGCTCGAATGGTAGACCCGGTAGAAGTCGCTGATAACTTGGGCGGCCTCAAAAGGGTCGCGGGTAATGGTAAACAGGCTCATATCCAGGCCGGAAATAAGGCCGCGCTTGAGCATGGTCACTTTGACAAATTCGAGCCAGGAACCCCAGTAGGAGCCTTCTTCGTCGTCGATCAGGACCAAGGGGATGGGAGGGTTCTTGCCGGTCTGCATCAGAGTGAGGGTTTCCATTGCCTCATCGAGGGTACCGAATCCGCCAGGGAAAAGCGCTATGGCATCGGCTTCCTTGAGAAACGCCACCTTGCGATTAAAGAAATATTTATAGGTGATTACGTTCGGGCTGTTCTGCATGACCGGATTGGTCTCCTGCTCGAATGGCAGGCGGATATTGACCGCGAAGGAGTTTTCCGCACCGGCGCCCTCATTGCCGGCCTGCATGATGCCCGGGCCGCCACCGGTAATCACCATGTAGCCGAGTCGCACCAGCTGCCTGGCAAAGGTCACGCATTTCTGGTAAGTCGGGTCGGTCAGGTCGGTGCGGGCCGAACCGAAAATCGTCACTTTCTTGCGATCCCGATACGGTCCAAACAGTTTGCTGGTATAGCGCATTTCCTTCATGGTGGAACGCAGCATTTTGAGATCGGCCAGGTAGTCATTCTCCTGGCCGGTCTTGAGTGCGCTGATAATCATCTCGCGAATGATGTCCGGATGATGAATTTCACAAAGATCAATCATCTGGTCGATCAGGTCGTCTAGAACTTCGTTGCTGCGCGTGAAGTTGATTTTCATAATGCAACACCTTTCTCAAACAGGGTTTGTCTGCACAGTCTACTCTCAGCCCCCCTGACCTGCAAGAGCGGGAACCCGTTCATGCGCTCAAGGGCAATCAGAAGACCTCTCAGACTAGCTGCCGCATAACGCTCGGCCACAGCCTCGTACTCGTTGCGAAGCAACTTCTCAAGTTCGTAGAATCTTTTTTTACCAGAAGGGCTCAGGCCGGCTTCCACTGTCTCGCAAATGAAAGTCACGCAATTGAAGGGGCGCGTGGCGATCTCAAGCAGACAGCCGTTGCGGCCAAGAAACGGGCAAGGCCGGTTATAATCAGGGCTGGGAGGCTCGAGGCCCTGCACAAGGGCTCCGAGCAGGTTGGTCAGGGTGAAATGATGGCGGCCGCAGTCACAGCAGCTGCCGCTGCAGGAAGCACAGGCTGCCGGGCCATCGGCCAACCGGAACAGCCGGTCCAATTCGATCTGATAAGCAGCTATGGCTGACAGACGGGCATTCAGCCAGGATCTCTCTTCCTGCGACAAGCTGTCCAGTTCGGAACGGCATTGAGCCAGGATTTTATCCCATGGCCGGGATTTGTTAAGAAGGTCACTGGTCATCAGAAAAGACAACCTGTCCAGGAGCCTGTCGGACTTGACGGGCTCCTAGGAAAGGAAAATCGTGGTCGGAGAAAATCGTAAGCCGGGTTCTGTTCCCCGTCGGGGTTACCCCCGAAAGGGTGGTGACCATTCCTCTAGGACTGCCGTTGCCGGCAGCCTCAAGCAACCTGACCCGGGAACCTTGGGCGGGCAGCCCTCGAATGTTCCCCTATTTGGTCTTGCTCCGGGTGGGGTTTACCAAGCTGCCGGCGTCACCGCCGGCACTGGTGAGCTCTTACCTCACCGTTTCACCCTTACCCGCCTTCGCTAAAGCTTCGGCGGGCGGTTTGCTTTCTGTGGCACTTTCCCTGGGGTCGCCCCCGGTCCCCGTTAAGGACCACCCTGCCCTGTGGAGCCCGGACTTTCCTCCCCCCGCCATAGCCTTGGCGACGGCGGGCAGCGATCACCTGATTTTCTCCGACCACAAAAAGACGGTCAGAAGTTTATTCCTGGTTTTCAATATACAACAGCCGGTTGCAGTGAGGACAGGACTGGACCTCTTTGGCAAGGTACAGGCTGTTGAACTGCTGGGGAGGCAAGTGCATATGACAACCGAGACACGCTCCGCCCCTGGCTTCAACGACAGCAATGCCGCCACGCCGCTCCAGCAGCAGTTGATAGCGCTTGCGCAAAGTTGTCGGCAGCTGTTTGAGCAAAGCCTCGCGCCGGCTCGTCATGCTTTCGAGATCCGCTTCCACTTTGGTCTGTTCGGCACCGATCTCGCTACGTCTGGCGGCAACTTTCTCGCCCAGGCTGGCCAACTCGGCAGCCTTCTCTTCCTTGTCAGCACCGAGACTTGCCAGCTCATTATCCTTGGCGTCAATCTGCTCGGTCAATTCCTTGGAGAGCTTTTTAGCAGTGTCAACTTCCTTGAGAACGGCAACATATTCCTTTTGGGTCTTGATCTGCGGTAAGCGGCTCTCGGAGCG
Source organism: Desulfuromonadales bacterium (assembly GCA_030630015.1). Lineage (GTDB taxonomy): Bacteria > Desulfobacterota > Desulfuromonadia > Desulfuromonadales > BM103 > JAQYVZ01. Next base: position 2,524 of record DAOVNV010000004.1, read on the forward strand.
GGCAATGTTGTCTTCCTCCAGGGTCAGAGCCTGGGCGAATTCTCGGCGCTGTTCATCAAGCCCGTCAATCTCGGTCGTCAGGCTGTCCACCATCTCCTGGACCCGGTCCAGTTCAGACTGCAACTGGTCTTGCTCACCTACAAACGTCTGGCGCTGCCGGACAAGAGTCTGCCGCTCCGTATCCAGGCTCTGCAACTCTTTCAGCAACTGCAATTTTTCCTGCACGATGATGCCTCCCTTATCTGGTCTTTTGCTTCTGTAATCTTTGAGTCTGTGGAAAACTTACCACACTCGACATATTTTTTTCAGCAGGTGCGAAATGGATCTGTCTCTTGCGTGAAAGCGTCAAAAAACAGATCCCACCCGCGCGTCTTTACAGACTGGTTTAACAACTCGGTCAGCGCGGCCACCATCAGATGCTCCGTGGCAAAGTGACCTGCATCAACAATTGCGATCCCCATAGCTTCAGCCGACCGGGCTTCATGGTACTTGACGTCTCCGGTTACGATAACGTCAGCCCCCTGACGATGCGCAGTTCGGATCAGATCGGCCCCGCTGCCACCACAGACCGCAACCTTGCTGACGACAACATCTTCTGCCCCGACAACTCTGACGGCATCGCAGTCAAGAGCATCCTTGACGCCGCCCGCAAAGTTTTTTAACGACAACGGCTTCTCCAGCCTGCCAATACGGCCAAGGCCGACTCCGGGCAGCTGATTATTCAGCGGGATCAGGTCATAGGCCACTTCCTCATAGGGGTGCGTCTTGAACATCCGGTCGAGAACCCGACCCAAACGGTTCTGTGGCACCAGAACCTCGAGACGCAACTCCTCAACCTCTTCGCGATGACCCGGACGTCCGACAAAAGGGTTGGTCCCCTCACCCGGGCGAAAGGTTCCGGTCCCCGGAATACGGAACGAGCATTGATCGTAGTGACCCACTCCCCCGGCACCAGCCGCAAACAACGCCTCAGAGACTTGGGCTTCATGGCCGGACGGCACAAAGACGACCAGCTTCAGGAATGAGCCGGCAACAGGTCTCAATGGCTCTGCATCCTGTATTTCGAGGCGCTCTGCAAGCCAGCTATTCAATCCGACGCTCGCACTGTCAAGATTGGTGTGCACGCTGATCACTGCGACATCATCCTTGACAGCACTCCAGATGACGCGCCCGGCCTCATCCTCGGGAGTCAATTGTTTCAGACCGCGGAAAAGCAGGGGGTGATGGGTGACCAGAACCTGGGCACCGACAGCATGAGCGGCACTGACGGCATCAATGCCAGGATCCAAGGCAACCATACCCTGCGTCAGAGCTCTTCCAGGGTCACCAACCTGCAACCCGACATTATCCCAGTCTTCGGCCAGTTCTGGCGGGAACTGGGTGTTCAAAAGGCCAATCAGATCATGTATGCGTGGCTTGAGTTTGCCCATAGCAACAGCGAAAAAAAGAGTGCAACTCTTGTATCAGGTTGCACTCGGGGGGTGATCAGTTCTTCTATCTGAAACGAGACATATGCCCATCCGGGTCTGGCAAGTGGTGGGCCCACCAGGATTCGAACCTGGGACCGACCGGTTATGAGCCGGTGGCTCTGCCAGCTGAGCTATGGGCCCGCGAAACATCAAAAGATTAGTGTATGTGGGGTGGCGAATACTGTCAATCACTTTAACTCGTTTCGACAAAACTCTTGAGCCGCTTGGCACGACTGGGATGACGCAACTTGCGCAGTGCCTTGGCCTCAATCTGACGAATTCTTTCCCGGGTAACGGCAAAATCCTGACCGACCTCCTCAAGGGTATGGTCCGACTTCTCACCGATACCGAAACGCATGCGCAGAACCCTTTCTTCGCGCGGCGTCAGAGTGGCGAGAACCCTTGCGGTTTGATCAGAAAGGTTTCCCTTGATCACAGCCTCCAGTGGTGAGACAACAGCCTTGTCCTCGATGAAATCTCCCAGCGACGAATCTTCCTCTTCACCAATCGGCGTTTCAAGACTGATCGGCTCCTTGGCAATCTTCAACACCCGCCGAACCTTCTCAAGGGGCAGTTCCATCCGTTCGGAAATTTCTTCCGGAATCGGTTCGCGACCGATCTCCTGTACCAGTTGGCGGCTGGTGCGAATCAACTTGTTGATCGTCTCGATCATGTGAACCGGAATGCGAATAGTCCGGGCCTGATCGGCAATCGCCCTGGTAATCGCCTGGCGGATCCACCAGGTTGCGTAGGTCGAGAATTTATAGCCGCGCTGGTACTCGAACTTATCGACCGCCTTCATCAGGCCGATGTTGCCTTCCTGGATCAGGTCAAGAAACTGCAGGCCGCGGTTAGTGTACTTTTTGGCAATGGAAACGACCAGGCGCAGGTTGGCTTCAACCAGTTCGGTTTTGGCCTGTTTTGCCTTCCACTCACCCTGGTTGACCTCTTTGAGAGACGCAAGCAATTCCTCGGGAGCAAAACCTGATTCCTCCTCGACCTTGAGAAACTTCCGGTCGGTACTCTTCAGGCGCTTCTCAACGACCAGAAGGGAGTCCATCGGGCGATCAAGCTCCTCGGCAACTTTGCGGGCGCTGTCCTCACTTTTGCGCATGCGCCGCAACAATTTGCAAATTTCCGCATAAGGCCGGCCAAGTTCCTCCTCGCAGGCTTTGACTTCCCGCTTGGCGCGCTTCACCTGATTGGCCAGTTCCTTGAGGCGATCGACAATCTTGGCGATCTGGTAATCCTTGAGACGTATCTGATTGACCAGATCTCCGATTTCCGCCTTGATGGAAGCAATTTCCTTGTCAATCGGCTTGCGTGCGGTTTTCGTTGCGGAGAACGCCTTTTCACGCTGTTCCATGAAGCGATCGTAACGCTCGCGTATCTGCGAGATCAGGTCGAGAACCCTCTGGTGATGGGTTTCTTCAACCTCAATACCTTCTTCCTCGTCATAGTCCTTGGTAATCTCGGCAACGCTAATCTGCCCCTTGGCAAGACGATCGCCCAACCCGAGAACCTCTTTGAAGGCGATGGGGGTCTTGACGATCACCCGTGCGACCAGGGCCTCACCCTCTTCGATACGCTTGGCAATCTCGACTTCGCCTTCACGGGTCAGCAGTGAAACCTGTCCCATCTCACGCAGATACATCCGCACAGGATCACTGGTCCGACCGGCAACATCGGTTTCGAATTCCTTCTCTGCGTCACCCTTGTCTTTACTATCGGGACTACTGTCGTCGCTTTTGGTCGAAGTGCTCTTCTGCTCGGACTCGACTACTTCGATATCCATCTCCCCGAACATGCTCATCACATCGTCAAGCTGTTCGGAGGAGACCATGTCGGCAGGCAGGATATCGTTGACTTCATCGTAAGTCAGATAGCCTTTTTCCTTGCCGAGATCGATAAGCTGCTGAACTTCTTCAATACGGGTTTTCTTTGTCATTCCATTCCCCTCGGGGCGCTCATATACCTGCATCAGGATGCTGTCGACCCAATTTCCACCTCGGCCCTTGTGTCCGGAGCCTATCATAGCGGAGGATGCGTCAAGTCCGATAGGCTCCTGGCAGGGCACATTTCGGACAATCTGAGCATTATAAAGCTAAAATACGATTTTTCAAGGACTTTTTTTAATTTTAAGGTTAATTTCCGTTCTTTCCCGCAAACAACGGTGGAGAGCTTCGTCGTCACCGTTGCAACGGGCTGATTCCTCCAACGAATCAAGCTCTTTCAGGCGCATTTTCAGCTGGCCCCTGGCGACTGCACGGCGGCAATCATCAAAGATCTGCCCGGCATCATCTGCCCAGGCCTGATCCTCTTCCAACAATAGACTGGCCAGAAGAGCCTGCAACGTTTCATCCTGAGTGGTATCCACCAGGTTTTCCGGAAGACAGCCATCCGGCCGCTGCAATTTCAGGAGGTGATCCCCTGCGCCGCGATATTCTTCATCTAGGAACAGGACGGAGGTTCCTGCTTCCTTCACACGCTGCCTGACTCCAGCATCCGCAAGCATCAGCCTCAGAAGGTAGCGCTGGAGACGACCCTCCGGTGAGAGGGGTCCAGAACGCCGGGACTGTTGTACCTGGACCCTTGGCGCCCGGCTCGATACGACAGCCCGTCTCCTGTCGCGCAACAAATCTTCTGCCAGGCCGGTTCGGCCGGCAAGCTGCTTGATATAGAGATCCTTCTCCAGATCGCTCGGCAGACGCCGCAAACGCCCCAGCACTTCTTCCGCCGCCCTGGCCCGGCCTTCCACGCTATCATCGTTGCGCGCCAACTGGTCCTCCATGAAGACCTCGAGAACCGGCTTGGCCGCCGCCACTGCTTCCCGGAAAGAATCCGCTCCCTGATCCTGGATCAGCGAATCGGGGTCAGCTCCGGCAGGCAGGCTGACCATCCTGGTGGCCAGCCCTTCCGGAAGCAGTGCATCCATGGCCCTGAAACTGGCCTGGCGACCGGCGGCGTCCTCATCGAATACGAGCAGAACCTTGTCGACATAGCGCTTGAGAATTCGTGCATGATCAGCCGTCAAGGCCGTTCCACAGGTGGCAACTACATTCCCGAAACCGGCTCTCGAAAGAGCCAGCAGATCAAAATATCCCTCGACGACCAGAACTTCACGGCTGTGTCGCATGGCGTCGCGCGCCTGGCACAAGCCATACAGAGTTCTGCTCTTCTGATAGACCGGTGTTTCAGGAGAATTGATATACTTGGGCAGGCTGTCATCCAAAACCCGACCGCCGAAAGCAACCACGCGTTCCTGCAGATCGGAAATCGGGAACAGCAGGCGGTTGCGAAACAGGTCATAATCACCTCGCCCCTGCTGGCCCTCCCTGACCAAGCCGGCATTACGAACGTCACTGGCAGAGAAACCTTTCGCCTTCAGATGCTCAGCCAGCGCCTCCCAGCGTTCCGGGGCAAATCCGAGGCGAAAGGCACGCACCGTCTCTCCCTCGTAGCCACGCTGCCGCAAGTAACGCCGGGCCGGTGCCCCTGCAGGAGCCTCGAGAAGGGTATTGTGATAGAAAGCACAGGCCGTGTCATTAATCTTTAAAAGCTGCTCGTATGCCTCACGCCGACGCACTTCAGCCGGACTGTCCGGCGTTTCTTCGACCTCGATGCCCACCCTCTCACCAAGCCGCTTAACTGCCTCCGGGAAGGACAATCCTTCCATCCGCATCAGGAAAGAGAAAACATTGCCGCCGACGCCGCAACCGAAACAGTGGAATATCTGCCGTGGCTCGTTGACATTGAATGAGGGCGTCTTTTCCTGGTGAAACGGGCAAAGCCCCTGATGGTTGCCTCCCGAACGCTTCAGAGGCAGATAACTCGAGACCAGCTCGACAATATCGACGCGATTGCGAATTTCCTGAATTGTTTCTTCCGGAATCCGGCCCATTAGCGTTGCAGCTCCACGATAGTCACGTTGTCTCCCCCTTGGGCAAGATCTGCGGCATGCGCACTGGTCACGTATTTCCGGCCGACGAGAGCCTCTCTGACAGCACGGCGCAAAATGCCCTGACCGGCGCCATGGACAATTTCCAGAGAAGACTGCCCGTGCAGCAGCGCCTCGTCCAGAAAACGATCCAGCAGATTAATCGCCTCATCGACCCTCTTGCCGACCAACATCAGGCGGGGCTGGAATGCCTTGCGGTCGACCCGGTCCCTGATCCGCGGCACATTTTTCTGCTTTATGGCAAATTTGCGTGGCCGATACTGCCTCAGGGAAGCCAGCGGCTGACGCAACTTCTTGCCGCCACCGGCAACCAGCTCGACCCGGCTGGCATCGCCCTGAACGACCTCCGCATCTATACCGAGCGAAGGCACGTAAAGGATTTCCCCCCGGCTAACCGAAACCGGGACCACTCCCGGAAGTTCAGATTCGGAAACCGGTAGTTTCTGCCTAAGCTCCCGTACTGTCCTGGTAATGCGTGCCTGCTCCCGGGGCTTCGCCTCAATCCGACGGGCTTCCCGAAATAATTCCCGAAGCTGCTCTTCAGCCTCTGAAAGGATACGGTTTCCCTTCTGCCGGGTCTCATCAAGAATATCTTTTTGACGCTCCTGAAGATCGCGATGCAGTTTTTGACGCAGGTCTTTTTCCTGCTCAGCTTCGCGCCGCAAGGTCCCGGCAGCATCAAGCTCTCCCTCCAGGGCAGCGCGCAGCGACTGCAGTCGCTCCACCACCATCAAGCCTTCCCTCTCATCGCCGCCGAGGTAGTCTTCAGCCCGGCTCAGCACCGTTTCCGGCAAACCCAGCCGACGCGCTATGGTAAAAGCGTGACTTGCCCCCGGGATGCCGTAATGCAGACGGTAAGTCGGCATGAGCGTGTCAGCGTCGAATTCGACGGCGACATTCTCAACGGCATCGGCAAGGTGAGCATAACCTTTAACTACATGCAAATGAGTGGTAGCAATCGTGCGAGCTCCGGCCTGACGCAGAAAATCAAGGACCGCCAGGGCCAGTGCGGCTCCCTCGCTGGGGTCGGTGCCGGTTCCCAGTTCGTCAAGCAGAACCAGGGTTGCATCATTCGCCTGCTCCAAGATACTTCGCAAACGGACCAGGTGCCCGGAGAAGGTCGACAGGCTCTGTTCGAGGCTCTGTGCGTCACCAATATTGGCCAGAACGCTCGAGAAAGGGAACAGCTGGCTCGCCGGTGCGCAGGGTAGCGGCAACCCCGTCCGCGCCATCAGGACAAGCAGACCAGCCGTCTTCAGGGTTACGGTTTTACCGCCGGTATTCGGTCCACTGACGATCAGGCTTTCCTGCCCTTCGGTCAGGCGAATATCGACCGGCACCACCTCGCTGGCATCACCCCTGCTGTCGACTGCGGCGAGGACAAGTAAGGGGTGTCTGGCCGCAGACAGAGCCAGCATCGGCTTTTCGGTCAGTTCCGGAATGATCCCGTCCAGATCCCGCGTCAACCTGGCCGTTGCCTGGCGCAGATCGAGCCGTGTCAAAATCATCTGGTTATCCGCCAGAGCCTTGCGGGCCGAGCGCACATCTTCGGTCAGCCGCGCCAGGATGCGATCTTCTTCACGCAGAATGTCGCGCTGCAGCATCTGCACGCGATTGTTGTTATCGAGAACAGTTGCCGGTTCCAGGTAAAGCGTCTGGCCGCTGGCAGAGACATCATGTACAAAGCCCTTGATGCGTCCGCTGTGATCGGCACGCACCGGCAGCACGTAACGGCCGTTGCGATCGGTAATCAACTGCTCCTGGAAAACGCCCTGAAACCTCTCATCCTCCAGCAACCCGGACAACTGCCGTTTGATACGCCCTCTTTCCACCTGGACCTGCCGGCGCAAATCACCAAGCTGAGCAGAGGCCGTATCGAGAACTTCCCCACGCGGGCCTATACTGCGGCGAATATCACCAGCCAGGTCGGGCAAGGGAGTCAGCTTCCGGCCCAGTTCCTGGAGCAGGGGGATATCCTCTTTTCCAAGAAGAAGCTTCCGACAGGACCGTGCCGCCTCGATCGCCTGCAGAACTTCAAGCAGAAATTCTGGCTCGAGGCGCCTGCCCTCGATGCGCAGCCCCTCAAGTTGCGGAAGCAAATCCTCTCCCTGGCCGACCGGCAGAGGACCGGTTTCTCCCAGAATGCGAACGGCCTCCTCAGCTTCTGCCAGGGCGGTCACGATCAGCCCCCGATCCTGCATGGGCACCAGACCAGCCGCTGCCGCGCGCCCGTAAGTGGTTTGAGTCCGACCGGCCAGATACTTGATCACCTTGTCAAACTCCAGGAGATTCAAGCTTTCAGCCGCGAGTTTTTCTGCCGGGGGGCTGCTCACAGCCCTCATTTCAGGACCTGCTGACTGCCCTTCAGAATGGCATCACCCAGTTGCACAAAGGGGGGGGCCAGCCGGGAGTTTTTCGCTAATTGGTCAATCCAGGGCAGGGGCCGCAAAGACAGCGTGAAAAGGATGACAGCCAACAGGAGGGTCCCCTGAGCAAGGCCGAAAAAGCCCCCGATTATGCGATTGAAGCCCCCGAGGAAAAGCAGTTTGACAAAGCGTGACAGGAGAAAACCGAGCACCAGAAAAAAAATCATGGTGCACAGAAACAAGGTTGTGAAGGTAATTGCAATGGCGACCGGCACCGGCATATCGACCTGCTGCATGAGCCTCTCGGCCAGGGGCCCATGGTAGCGAAACGCCAGGAAGGTTCCGACAAAAAGGCCTGCCAGGGAACAGACTTCCTTGAGCAGGCCGCGCAAAAGTCCCTTGACGACAAAACCAGTCAGGATGACAAGGATGGCGATATCGAGACCGTTCATGACTCCAGTTCGATTCCTTCGCTGAATTCGGGGTGAGAGGTTGCCAGAAGGCTGTCGGACTATTTCCCGCTCAATCTCTGACGCACCAGATTACTGACCTGCTTGCCGTCGGCGCGGCCCACAGTCCGGGCGGTCACCTGCTTCATGACAGGTCCCATGTCTTTCATACTTGAAGCCCCGAGATCTTCGATGGCCTGATCAATGATCCCCTGAATCTCTTCCGGGGTTAAAGGCTGTGGCAGAAACTCCTGCAGAACAGCAAGTTCCTGCTCTTCCTTTTCAGCCAGTTCGGGGCGGGTTTCCCGGTAAGCCTCAGCAGCCTCGCGGCGCTGCTTGACCATAGTGGACAACACCTTGATGACAGACTCATCATCAATATCCTGACGTGCTTCTATTTCAGCATTTTTGATCGCCGTACGCGCCATGCGAATCGTGCTGAGCCGCAGGGCCTCTTTTGCTTTCATGGCCGACTTCATCTCTTCGGCCAGACGTTCCTGAATGGTCATCGTACTTTCCTCTGCAATTCAGTAACTATTCAGCTGTCTAACTAACCTCACAGCATGTGGTCTACAGCTGTTGCTTGCGGGAAGTTAAGTGACAACATTGGACGCAGGCAATGGCTGTAGGCCACATGCCCTCGCTGAAATGCTGAATAGTTACGCAATTTGTTAAGTTCCCCATATGGAAACTATTCGTTCTTCGTCCGGCTCTCTTTTTCAACGAGGCCCGACAGACCAAAGCGTCTTGCCAGTTCGGAGTAAATTCGCTCCGGGGGGAGGTCATAATAGCCGAGCAGGACCAGCGTATGAAACCAGAGATCGGCAACTTCGTACACAACTTCTTCCGTATCGCCCCCCTTACCTGCAATGGCAACCTCGGTTGCCTCCTCGCCGATCTTGCCGAGAATTTTGTCGAGGCCCTTGGCATACAGGGAAGCCACATAGGATTTTTCTGCCGGACTCGACTTGCGCTCCTGGACAACCTGGTAGATTGCGTCGAGTATCTGCTGTGGGTTGTTATCCGTCACTTTAAGCTCCTGATCGGGCGCTTCAGTTTCCAGCTGTTAAGGCGGGGACAGCCCAGTGAGACCCCGGGACAGCTTGCCACGCCGTAGCCTCGGCGAAGGCGGGTCCCCTTCAGGGTTCTCTCATCGCTCATCGCTCAGCTCTCAGCACTATCTTCTAACCGGCACATCGTGCTCGGCCAGATACTCCTTGCATTCCGAAATAGTATATTCCCGGAAATGAAAAATGCTCGCGGCCAGGGCGGCACTCGCCCGGCCTTCCACCAGGCCTTCCCGGATATGCTCGAGATTGCCGACCCCGCCGGAAGCGATCACCGGGATGCCGACCCGATCACTGACGGCCCTGGTCAGGGGAAGATCATAGCCGTCCTTGGTGCCGTCGCAATCCATGGAGGTCAACAGAATTTCACCGGCACCGTATCCTTCCATCCGCTCCGCCCACTCCAGGGCGTCGATGCCGGTCGGCTTACGGCCACCATGCGTGTAAACCTCCCAGGCGAGCGGGTCGGAACCGGGCACGCGCCGTGCGTCGATGGCGACCACGATGCATTGGGAGCCGAATCGCTCAGCGGCCTCACGGACAAACTCCGGTCGGTGGACGGCCGCAGTGTTGATTGACACCTTGTCCGCACCGGCATTGAGCAAGTTGCGAATATCAGCTATCTCGCGAACCCCACCACCAACCGTCAGCGGCATGAAAACCCGCTCAGCCGTTCGTGCCACCACATCAAGGATGATACTCCGCTTGTCGCTTGACGCCGTGATATCGAGGAAAGTCAGTTCATCAGCACCCTGGGCATCATAGGCTTCGGCTGCCTCGACCGGATCGCCGGCATCGCGCAATTCAACAAACTGCACGCCCTTGACAACACGGCCGTCCTTAACATCAAGGCAGGGGATAATTCGTTTGGTCAACATAATTGTTTACTTAGTCCTCAATCCTCTCAATACTCAGTCCCGCGATTGTCTGGTCAAGGCAACGGCTTCGCGCAGGTTGAGAGAGCCAGTATAAATCGCCTTACCGGTGATGACCCCTTCGATCCCCGAGGCCTCGATGGTTATCAGGTTACGGATATCCTCGATGCTCGAGACACCTCCAGAAGCAATCACCGGGATGGATATCGCCTCTGCCAGGGTTTTGGTCGCCTCCAGGTTCGGGCCCTGCATCATGCCGTCACGAGCGATATCAGTATAGATGATCGCCGACACACCGAAACCTTCCATCTCCCAGGCCAGATCGACGGCAAGTTTCTCGGTCACCTCGGCCCAGCCACGGACAGCAACCTTGCCACCCTTGGCATCAATGCCGACGACAATATGCCCGGGAAATTGTCGGCAGGCCTCGTTCACCAGCGCCGGATTCTCCTTGGCCACCGTTCCCAGGATGACACGATCAATGCCCAGTTCGAGGTAAGCCTTGATCGTTGCCAGGTCGCGGATGCCACCGCCCAGTTCGGTAGGGATGTCAACGGCAGCAACGATCGCCCGGATCGCTTCCCGGTTCTTGGGCACACCGGCAAAGGCACCGTCCAGATCGACCAGGTGCAGCAACTCACCGCCCTCGTCCTGCCAATGCCGCGCCATCGCCGCCGGATCATCGGAATAGACAGTATCCTTTTCCATCAGGCCCTGCTCCAGCCTGACGCATTTGCCTTCTTTCAAATCAATCGCTGGGATGACAATCATGTTCGATCGTTGCTCTCTTTATATTTTCGCGCCTCGCACCTCGTGCCTCGCGCCTCGTCTTTGTTCAAAGATTTCCGAAATTCTTCAGCATCGTCAGACCGACCGCCTGGCTCTTTTCCGGATGAAACTGGGTGGCCATGACATTGTCGCGCCAGATGCTGGAGCAGAAGGACAATCCATACTCCGTTTCCGTCGCCACCACCTGTGGATCGTCGGGGACAACATAGTAAGAGTGGACAAAATAGACGAAGCTGCCGTCATCAACTCCTGCAAACAGGGGGGAAGGCTGACGAATGGCCATGCGGTTCCAACCCATGTGCGGTATCTTGAGCTCTTCATTGCCGGCCTGCAGCCCTTGCGGGAACTTCACAACCCGGCCGGGGATGATATCGAGTCCGGCATGCCGGCCAAACTCCTCACTCTCGGTAAACAGCAATTGCAACCCCAGGCAGATGCCGAGAAACGGTTTGCCTGCATCGACATGGGTCTTGATCGGCTCGACAAAGCCACCGTCTTCAAGGTTGCGCATACAATCGCGGAAAGCCCCAACTCCGGGGAGGACCAGCTTGTCAGCGTTGGCAACCAAAGCAGGGTTATCCGTTACACGAGCTTCAAAGCCAACCCGTTCAAAAGCCTTCTGCACACTGCGCAGGTTGCCCATGCCGTAATCAATGATCGTGATGCTGCTCATATTATTCAAGCTTCCCCTTGGATGAGAGGACACCTTCCACGCGCGAGTCGAACTGGGTGGCCTCGTCCAGCGCACGGGCCAGGGCCTTGAAAACCGCCTCGACGATATGATGCAGATTGTCGCCGTAGGCCAGGTTGACATGCAAGTTGACGCCGCCGTGATTGCAAAAAGCCGTCAAGAATTCTTCGACCAGTTCCAAGTCGAAGTTGCCGACCTGCGCCTTCGGTAAGGGCACATTGTAGACCAGGAATGGACGCCCGGAAAAATCGAGGACCACCGAGGCAAGTGACTCATGCATCGGCATGGTTGCTCGCCCGAAACGACGGATGCCGGCCTTGTCGCCAAGCGCCTGCTTGAAGGCCTCGCCCAGACAGATTCCCAAGTCCTCAACAGTGTGGTGCGCGTCGATCTCCAGATCACCACGGGCCTCGATCTCCAGGTCAAAAAAGCCGTGACGGGCGATCTGAGTCAACATGTGATCGAAAAACGGCACCCCGGTCTCGATACTGTGTTCGCCAGTTCCGTCGAGGTTCAGGTTCAGCTTGATTGCCGTTTCGTTGGTTGTCCGTTCAATTGTTGCTGTACGGGCCATTCGATCCTCCATAAACAATTTAAAAAACCAAAGGCATTTATTGGCCGCGGTCAAAATCTGTGAACTTCGGTACACGCAAAATCAAAACCAATTTAAGTTTTTGACTTTACAGATTTTGACAGATCTTGACCGCGGCGAAAAATAGTTTTTTCTATTTTCTCAATCGGATCGAAACCGACTTCGCATGCGCTTCCAACCCTTCCAGTTCGGCAATCGTGATGATCGCGTCACCGAGCCGGTGCAGTCCCTCTTCCGTGAAGGAAACCAGACTTGTTTTTTTCACAAAATCCCCGGTCCCGAGCGGTGAGAAGAAGCGTGCCGTGCCGCCGGTCGGCAGGGTGTGATTGGGGCCGGCCAGATAATCACCGGCAGCCTCGGGCGTATTGTGACCGAGGAAAACCGCTCCCGCATGCCGGATCTGCTTAAGCAGTTCGAAAGGTTCAGCCACGGCCAGCTCGAGATGCTCAGGAGCAATCCGGTTGCTGAAGGCAGCCGCCTCGGCCAGGTCGCGGGCGAGGATCACAGCACCGTAGCGATCAATCGATTGGCGGGCGATTGCTTCGCGGCTGAGCTGCGACAACTGCTCCTCAATCTCCTCTCTGACCCGTTGCGCAAAGGCTTCGTCAGTGGTAATCAGAATAGATGATGCCAGTTCGTCGTGTTCGGCCTGCGACAGCAGGTCGGCGGCAATATGCGCCGGCTCGCCGCTGCCGTCATTGATCACCAGGATTTCACTGGGACCGGCAATCATGTCGATATCAACCCGGCCGAAGACCATGCGCTTGGCGGTCGCCACGTAGATGTTGCCGGGGCCGGTAATCTTATCGACCCGCGGTACAGTTTCAGTGCCATAAGCCAGAGCGGCAACGGCCTGGGCTCCGCCGATTTTGAAAATCCGGTCGACGCCGGCCAGGTCGGCCGCAGCCAGGACGTAGGGGTTGATTTCTCCATCCGGCATTGGCACCACCATGATGATCTCGCCAACCCCGGCTACCTTAGCCGGAACCGCGTTCATCAGGACTGACGAAGGGTAGGTCGCCTTGCCGCCCGGCACGTAAATACCGACTCGGTCCAGCGGACGGACCATCTGCCCGACCTGGACGTCAGGTTCATCACTCGACAGCCAGGTCTCCTCTTTTTGCTTGCGGTGGAAACTTGCTATCCGCTCCGCAGCCAGCTTCAAGGCCTGCAGGGCCCCGGGGTCGACAGCGGCCAGGGCCTGATCGATCTCGGTACGACTGACCTGGAGGCTTTGCGCAGATAAGGAGAGCCGATCGAAACGGGCCGTGTATTCAAACAGAGCCTGGTCGCCGCGCACACGAACATCGGCAAGAATCTCCTGCACCGTCTGCTCTACCTCAGGCGGCACAGTTTCGGCTCGCTCCAGGATCTGGCGGAATGTTTCTTCGAAATCCGGATCTGAAAAACGCAGGAAGCGGATCATGTCCTTCCTCTCTGACAAGGGCCCGCTAACAACGGGTCAACCCGAGATACGGGGGCCAGCCTCGACAACCTTCTCCAAGTCTTCCAGTAATTGCGTGATGCGCCGATGCTTGGTTTTCAGGCTGGCGCGATTGACAATCAGGCGACTGGTCACTTCGGCAATCGTCTCGACTTCCACCAGGCCGTTGTCGCGCATGGTCGCTCCGGTCGACACCAGGTCGACGATACGTTCGGCCAGACCGACGATCGGCGCCAGTTCGATGGAGCCGTACAGCTTGATCAGTTCGACCTGGATGCCCTTCTCGGCGAAAAAACGTTCGGTGACATTCGGATACTTGGTCGCCACACGGATATTCGACCATCCGGCCGGATCGTCATCACGACGCAACTCCGCCGGTTCCGCAACCACCAGCCGACAATAACCGAACTGCAAGTCGAGAGGCTCGTAGAGATCACGGTTCTGCTCAAGCAGAGTATCCTTGCCCACCACCCCGATATCAGCAGATCCGTACTCGACATAGGTAGGAACATCCTGGGCCCGGACCGCCATGAAGCGGAACTTGTCTTCGCGATTCTCGAAAACCAGCTTACGGTTGCTCTCCGCCATTTCCGGACAGGTGATGCCGATCTTGCCGAACAGGCTCATGGAATCCTGCATGATGCGCCCTTTGGGCAGGGCAAAAGTCAGATAGTCGCTCATAGTTCTCCACTTATCCGGGTTAGGAGGCTGTCGGTACCCGTTCAATATCAGCTCCGAGGCTGCGGAACTTTTCCTCCAACGATTCGTAGCCGCGGTCCAGATGGTAAATACGTGAAATCTCCGTCGTATTGTCTGCGGCGAGCCCGGCCAGCACAAGGCAGGCGCTGGCCCGCAAGTCGGTTGCCATAACCGGCGCGCCCAGCAATCCGGGGACACCCTTTATCGTTGCGGTGTGCCCTTCAATGGTAATATCCGCTCCCATCCTCTGCAACTCGCAAACATGCATGAACCGGTTTTCGAAGACGGTTTCGGTAATCATACTCGAACCTGAGCACAAGGTCATCAGCGTCATGAACTGAGCCTGCATGTCGGTCGGAAAACCCGGGTGGGGCTGGGTTTTGATATTGACCGGCAAAATTTCCCGGGGACCGGCAACCAGGATGCCGTCTTCCTCAACGGAACATTCTGCCCCAGCTTCTTCGAGTTTGCTAAGTAGCGCTTCCATATGTTCCGGGCGCGCATTGTTGACCTTGATGCGCCCCCCGGTCAGTGCCGCGGCAATCAGGTAGGTCCCCGCTTCGATACGATCCGGCATCACCTGGTGGTCCATACCCCCCAGGCTGTCCACACCTTCTATGACGATTGTATCGCTGCCCGCCCCCTCAATCCTTGCTCCCATACCACACAGAGCGACAGCCAGGTCGCTGATCTCCGGCTCCCGTGCAGCATTCTCGATAACGGTCGTCCCTTGAGCCAGAGTGGCCGCCATCATCAGGTTCTCCGTACCACCGACCGTCGGGGTGTCGAGATAGATGCGCGCGCCCTGCAAACGCTTGGCACGCGCCTCGACATAACCGTGGTCGAGGGTAATTTCGGCCCCCATCGCCTCCAATCCCTTGAGATGCAGGTTGATCGGCCGGGCTCCGATGGCGCAACCTCCCGGCAGACTGACCCGGGCACGGCCGCATCTGGCCAGCAGGGGGCCGAGCACGAGGACCGACGCCCGCATGGTACGAACCAGGTCATAGGGCGCTTCCTTGCCATTCAGGGCGTCCGTTGTAACCTGCAGGGTCCCGTTTTCACTTTGTACCCTGGCGCCGAGTCCCGTCAACAGCTGCTCCGCGGTTCGGATATCCCTCAAGCGTGGCAAATTCCCCAAACGATGCGGTCCCGGCGCCAGCAGGGTCGCGAACATCAACGGCAAGGCGGCATTTTTTGCACCACTGGCTGACACGCTCCCCTGCAGGCATCGACCGCCATGAATAATAATCTTGTCCAATGTTTCTACCCTGTCTGAAGATCGGCCCGCCCATAAACCACGCGCGGGATGTCAGCATAATCTTTTCGCACACCAAGTTCTGACAACCCGGCCTGTTCAAACAACTCCAGAACCATGGCCGCCTGGCTGGCGCCAACCTCAACGAGCAGCCACCCGCCCGGCTTAAGCACACTCAACGCCTGCCTGGACAGCTGCCGGTAGGCATCCAGTCCATCGGCCCCGCCATGTAATGCCATTCTGGGCTCATAATCACGCACCTCGGGCATCAAGCCGGCCCATTCGGTCTCGGAGATATATGGCGGATTGCTCACCACCAGGTCATACGGTCCCGGCGGAAGAGCTGCCAGATCGGCCTCCCTGAAAGTGATCTGACCAGCCAGGGAATGCCGTTCGGCATTGGCGCGTGCAACCTCAAGGGCCTGACAGCTACAGTCGATCGCCGTGATTTCAACGGCAGTCCTTTCGTGAGCGACCGCAATCGCAATCGCCCCGCTGCCGGTCCCCACATCAATCATACTGCCGGGGTTGTTCAGGCGCTGCAATGCTTCTTCGACGAGAACTTCCGTATCAGGACGCGGGATCAGGACCTCCGGGCCAACCTGCAGCGCCAGTGACCAGAATTCCGTTTCTCCCAAGATATACTGCACGGGCTCGTGTTCGGCCCGCCGTCGAACTTTCTCGCGGAATCCGGTCAGTTCCTGTTCTGTCAGCGGGCGGTCAAAATTAACATAGAGCCCGACCCGGTCAAGATCAAGGGTGTCTGCCAGCAGCAACTCGGCATCAAGCCGGCCCGAGTCGATACCCTTCCCCTCGAAATAGTCCGCAGTCCAACGCAAAATTTTGATGACCGTCCAGCGCTCGGCCAAGCTCAAACCTCCTGACCCGCCAACTGTTCGGCCTGAAAGTAGGTCACCAAGGCATCGAAGAGTTCATCCAGGTCGCCCTGCATGATCCCGTCGAGTTTATAGAGTGTCAGCCCGATCCTGTGATCGGTACAGCGACCCTGCGGGAAATTGTAAGTCCTGATCCGTTCGGAACGATCGCCGCTGCCAACCTGGCTTTTACGGTCGGCGGCCATCTGCGCGCGCTGTTCCGCCTGCATGCTGTCGAGCAGACGTGACTTGAGGACTTTCATCGCCTTGGCTTTGTTCTTGTGCTGGGATTTTTCATCCTGGCATGAGACCACCACCCCGCTCGGGATATGGGTAATCCGCACCGCCGATTCAGTCTTGTTGACATGCTGTCCGCCAGCTCCCGAGGCCCGATAAAGATCAATACGCAGATCAGTCGGATCGATATCGACATCGACATCTTCAGCCTCCGGCAAAACCGCAACAGTACAGGCCGAAGTGTGGATCCGGCCCTGAGCCTCGGTCTCCGGTACGCGCTGCACGCGATGCGTCCCGCTCTCATACTTGAAGCGTGAATAAACACCCTTGCCGCTTACCAGCGCGATGACTTCCTTGAACCCGCCGGCGTCCGATTCGGCAGAACTCAGCAGTTCAACTTTCCAGCCCTGGCATTCGGCATAACGGGTATACATCCTGAACAGGTTGCCGGCAAACAGTGCTGCCTCGTCCCCCCCCGTCCCGGCACGGACCTCCAGGATGATATTTTTCGTATCATTGGGGTCCTTGGGAATCAGCAGGACCTTGAGCTGCTGCTCAAGAGCTGCACGCTCCTCCTCCAGTTCCGCAATTTCCGCCCGAGCCATCTCGCGCACATCGAGATCAGCGTCCCGCAGCAGTTCCTGACTCCCCGCAACCTCGTCGCCCAGCCTGCAAAAACGATTGTAAATCCCGACCATCTCGATCAGCTCGGCATGTTCCTTGGTGAGTCCCCGGTAGCGGGCCTGATCCTGGATCACTTGAGGGTCGGCCAGCAACCCCTCAACTTCACGAAACCGGTCGGCAATTGCTTCAAGTTTATTAATCATTGATAAACAGTCCGATTAGAAAAACACCGCCCGGCAACAGATCGATGACGGTTCAGTTGCTGAGAACCGTCACAATTTATACTTTTAATGCCGGATGAAAAGATGACGTGTGCAAGAGCGGAAAACTGCCCATGATCAAGGGTCTTGCGAAGCAGTATGGCCACCTGATGACAGGACTGGTCAAACGGCCCTCCGACTGCAGCACTTGGGCAAAAAAGCCGTGTCGCTGTCGCCGCCACCGGTTCAGGCTGAAGAGTGTGAGTTAATCGCTGGACGAGCATGACCCTCTGAACCGATTTGGCCCGTGCTTCGGACCGCGTCCCGGAACGGAACTCGGCGAGAGACCTTAAACCTGAATCCGTGGATAAACGATGGATAAAGGGTGAAAATACGGACCCAGGTTAGAGAGAGGAACGCTCCGGATGAATGGTGCCCAAAAAAAGGACGGCCCCGCAGGGCCGTCCCGGGACGTTACTGCTGTTTTGCGTATTTTTTGCGGAAACGCTCGATACGGCCGGCCGTATCCATCAGTTTCTGCTTGCCTGTGAAGAACGGATGGCAAGCCGAGCAAATTTCCGTTGAGATTTCACCCACTTTTGTGGAGCGGGTCTCAAAAGTGTTGCCGCAGTGACACTTGACTGTGGCGTTGTCATACTTGGGATGGATGCCGTCTTTCATATTTCTTCTCCTGATCGGTCTGGCTTTGTACAGACCCGGGATAACGGGAAAGCCCGCAAAAGGTTTGAACTAATACCACTTTTAACAGGCGATTGCAAGCAATTCCTCAGCGGTTCATATTGTCGAGGAACTCCTGGTTCGTCTTGGTCTCACCCAGTTTGTCGAGCAGAAATTCCATACTGTCAACAACGTTCATTGAGGACAGTACCTTGCGCAGCAGCCAAATGCGCTGCAGGCTGACTGCATCGGTCAGCAGTTCTTCGCGGCGGGTACCAGACTTGTTGATATCAATTGCCGGGAAGGTGCGCTTGTCAACCAGACGCCGGTCAAGCAGAAGCTCCATGTTGCCGGTTCCCTTGAACTCCTCGAAAATGACCTCGTCCATTTTGCTGCCGGTATCAACCAGGGCAGTGGCAATAATCGTCAGGCTACCGCCCTCCTCTATATTGCGCGCGGCACCGAAAAAACGTTTCGGTTTGTGCAAAGCGTTGGAATCGACGCCGCCGGAAAGGATTTTGCCGGAAGGCGGCACAACTGTATTGTAAGCACGTGCCAGACGCGTGATGGAATCCAGCAGGATCACGACGTCACGCTTGTGCTCAACCAGCCGACGGGCCTTTTCGATGACCATCTCGGCAACCTGGACGTGGCGGGTGGCCGGTTCGTCAAATGTCGAGGAAATGACTTCCCCCTTAACCGTGCGCTGCATATCGGTGACCTCTTCGGGCCGTTCATCGATAAGCAACACAATCAGGTAGGCCTCAGGATGGTTTTCCGTAATCGAGTTGGCGATATTCTGCAACAGTATGGTTTTGCCCGTGCGAGGCGGCGCAACGATCAGGGCGCGCTGTCCCTTGCCGACAGGAGAAGCCAGGTCCACCACGCGCATGGCCAGGTTGTCCGGCGTGGTTTCGAGTTTAAGTCGCTCATCCGGATAGAGCGGCGTCAGGTTGTCAAACAGGGTCTTTTCCCGAGCAACCGTTGGGTTCTCAAAGTTGACCTCGGCCACCTTGAGAAGAGCAAAGTAACGCTCGCCTTCCTTGGGCGGCCGGATCTGCCCGGAAACCGTATCCCCTGTTTTCAGGTTGAAGCGCCTGATTTGCGAAGGTGAGACGTAAATATCATCGGGTCCCGGCAGGTAGTTGGCATCAGGCGCCCGCAGAAAACCGAAACCGTCCGGCAATATTTCAAGGACGCCTTCGCCGGAAATAGCGCCATTCTTGGCAGAGGTGGCATTCAAGACAGCAAAAATCAGATCCTGTTTGCGCATCCCTGAAGCGCCTTCCACGCCCAGATCCGTGGCAAGGCCTGCCAGTTCGGTAATTTTCTTTTCTTTGAGGTCCTTCAGATTCATCATGTCTCCTTGCACATTGTCACAGCCGGTTCAAATAACCTGGCAGATGTGCGCCAACGGTTTGTACTCAGTATGTATTTTATAATGCAATAGTGTCAGGTCAGGGTCAGGCTCGTTACCCGGGGTTCGTCAGAAGCGACTGGCAGGTTCTCGCAAACGGAAACACATCAATCCGACAGTATTCCGCATATGTAACAATGAATTTGATCGTCGATATAAAGTATAAGTGCTTTTACGGGTTAGTTACGAGGCGTATATATGTACGAATTAGATAATCGTTTCGAAAGGGAATAAGCTGTATCAGGTTGCTCAGGAAGGTCCGAGTCGTTATTTCACACATACTTACCGAGTTTTCCTCGCGCTGTCAATGGCTATTTTAGCATATTCCTCGAATCCGCGGGGAACCAACAGATTCAGCTTTTGTTTTCATTGCCGACCAGGCGCTGATCGCACATGAGTACACGCCTTATGTTGAAATGTGTCACCCCCCAGGAGAGGACTTCGACAGGATCCGCCCCTCTGATCGACAGGGGAACATCCTGCCCTAGGAACTGCAGGATGCGACAGACAAGGACTCCTTCCCGACCGGACTCTGGGGTATCGATGATCCCCTGACGCTTGCTGATTTTTTTACCTGCAGCATTCAGGGCCAACGGCAGATGAACATAGGATGGGATCGGGTAGCCCAGGCAACTCTGCAAAAAGATCTGCCTGGGCGTGGAGGAAAGCAGATCTGCTCCACGCACAACCTGGTTGATGCCCGAAGCAGCATCGTCGACAACAACAGCGAGTTGATAAGCAAAAAGACCATCGGCACGGCGCAACACAAAATCACCCACCACCCGGGAAAGTATCTGTTCGTGCGAACCGAACACCCCATCGACAAAACACACCTGCTCTTCCGGAACCTTGATGCGCAGGGCCCGAGGTCGCCGACCCGGTGCCAGACCGTGACGACAGGTCCCAGGATAAACAGGGCCCTCCTCACCAGGGTGCGGAGCACTCGCCAGAATCTCTTTGCGTGAGCAGCCACAATCGAACAACAAGCCACGCTGTTCAAGAGATGCCAGTGCCGCCGAGTAAGCGCCGCTGCGTTGACTCTGCCAAATGACCGGGCCATCCCAATGCAGACCAAGCAGTTCCAGGGTGCGCATAATCTCGTCAGCCGCACCGGGGACAACTCGAGGGGTATCGAGATCTTCCATACGCAGCAACCAGCGGCCGGCAGCCTGGCGTGCCAGGCAGTAGCTGCCCACAGCAGCAACCAACGACCCGAAATGCAACGGACCGGTAGGGCTGGGCGCAAAACGACCGATCACTGGGGCAACATCGGATTGTGCAGTTTCAGGCAACAAGGTGTTCACGATTCCGATGATGACCTCCGGTCAAGATGCTGTCAACTGCCAGCACCAGGTGAAACTCTGACCATTGAACGAGAAAAGATACGTAAACATTGACAAAAAGCAAAAAAACGACTATTTCATTACTAGACTTGTCAAGAACTTTCTGCTGGAGATACCCTGACCTTGATTATCACCCGTGCTACTGAATATGCTATTCGTGCAATTCTTTTCATGGCGGCCCAGCCGCCCGGCGAGATCGTTTATAAACGCGATATCTGCAAAGCGCAGGAAATCACCCCGGCCTTCCTGACTAAGATCCTTCAGCCGCTGATCAAGGATGGCATAGTAGGTTCGCAGCGCGGAGTCGGTGGTGGATTCTTTTTGACCAAGGATCCTGCCGAGATTACCCTTCTGGATATTGTCAAGAGCCAGGAGGGCCCTGTTTATCTGAATCAATGCCTGATCGAGCAAGGCATTTGCAACCGCGAGTTTTTCTGCCCAGTCCATGGTGCATGGAAAGAAATCCGCGAAGAATTCATGGCGACGCTGGATCGATACGACTTTGCCAGTTTGGCCGAACAGCAGAAAAAAATCCAGCCGGCGGGCCTAACACCCCCGGCTAAGAAAGATACAACCTGATTCCGTGGGTAGAGGTGCACTCACAAAAAATCTTGAGATGGCTTAGCAAAAAACACCCTGGAGACCAGGAGGGCAAGTTTCCAGGGCGAAGCAGGAAACTGCGTCCAGTTTCCTGTGTGATTGCTTAATTTCATTATACCTTCAGGTTCCATAAAATACCAATGGACCCGAGGTTTTTATTTATACCTGGCTCGAAAATAAATGGTGGGTCCAGGTTTCAGGGAGATCTTCACAACAGCATCGCCCCGCAACGCCTGATGCTGGAATGGGTTCGTTCCACTCTATGAACAGGCCGGGCGGGAAGAGCCTCCCGTTGTTCCTTGTCGATTGAATAGACATCGGGAGGTCTGAAGTTGCCACACATCATCCTCATTGCCGCTATTCTCCCCTGTCTTATCGCTGCAGCCTGCACCAACCTCGACAGCCTGAAAACAGCCAGACCGATCGCTCCGATTCAGAGTTACGAAACACTTCTGGTCGGCAGTCTCGAAGCAGACTATATCGGCGACGAGAACTGTCTGAAAAGTTGCCACAAGCACGACAAGATAGCACAAGACTTCAAGCACTCCGTACACGGCGATCAGATTTCCGGCGAAACGGGTCTGCCACTGGTCAACTGTGAATCCTGCCATGGTCCCGGCAGCTTGGCCGTCGAGCATGCCGCTGAAACCGGCAAATGCGCCTTTGAAACACTGATCCCGCTCGAGGAACTTCCCGCCCAGGCACAATCGATGTTATGTCTGAAGTGCCATTCGGCGGCATCAACTCCGATCCTGCACAACTGGATGGCCAGCACGCACGCCGACAACGACGTCAGCTGTTTCGACTGTCACCAACTGCACAAGGGCCCGCAACAGAAGGTCGACCGCCATGAACAGGAACAGACCTGTTTCGGTTGTCACCAGGAAACTCGCATGCAGTTCGCCCAGTTTTCCCACCACCCACTCCACCAGAAAGTTGTTTGTTCAGACTGTCACAATACGCACGGCGGCACCCAGAAGAATTCCCTGCTCGGCAGTACAACCCGGGAGACCTGCACCCGTTGTCACATGGAATACCAGGGCCCGTTTGTTTACGAACACGCCGACATCACCGAGGACTGCATCAACTGCCACCAGGCGCACGGGTCACCCAATGAGCCTCTCCTCCAGGTGTCTCAGCCTTTCCTGTGTCTGCAGTGTCATGCCGGCCATCTCGGCGGAGAAGGCGGTCTTGACAACAGTTCGACCAAGCAGGCTTTTTACAATCGCTGCACAGATTGCCACTCGGCCATTCATGGAACCGACATTCCATCGGCCCATGGACGCGGCTCTTTCATTGCCCGCTGACGGAACCGAAAGCGAGGAAGTGCCGGTATGTTCAAGGAAATGATTGTGATATTTCGTAAAATGAGCCTGCTCTGGCTCATGGTGAGTTTGTTCTGCCTTGCAGTGGCAGGGTCTCTTCAAGCAGAGACAGGCGACAACGATCCGACCATGGCGGAGGACCCCCAACAGGTCCAGGCATCAATCGGCTATCGTGGCGTAAGTGTCAGCGACTCCCCGAATCGGGCGAAAGAATACGACAGCCTTGAGTCCAGTCCGACCTTCGACCTGATATACCGGGGAGGCGGAGAGAGCACCGAAACCTTTCTGGATATCCATTTCCTCAATGAAAATGACTACTATTTCGAAACGGACCTGAGCCTCCGCTCCCAGTTGCGCTTCCGCTTCCTCAACGAGCGGCTCTATCACAACCTGGACCATTTTCCCTACGATACGGACAGCGCTGCGGAAGCCCGGCCGGACGCGGTCTTTCTCGGTGATACCCAGGTCGATTACCTTGACCATACTCCAGGCCGGGATTACCAGGTCCGCGTTGAGCAGACCGAGGCCTCCCTGCGTTACAGGATTCCTGATTACCCGGCGCATGCCAGCCTTAAATACTTTCGCTGGGAGAAAAAAGGCACTCGGCAGTTGCGCTTTGTCGACGAGGGCTGCACCAGTTGCCATATGCAGAGCCGAAGCCTGCAGATCAACCAGGCCACCGAAGAAGTAACCGCCGGGCTCGATGCCCACCTCGGGTTTTTTGACCTGATTTTCGAGCAGGTGGTCCGCACCTTCAGAAACAGGGCGGCAACCCCGGTCGATACATTTGAAGGAAACTTCCTGCTGGTACCCGGCGACTACCAGCATGACGATGTACCTGACACACGCTTTACACAAAGCACCCTGAAAGCTCATACGACGCTGGG
This sequence comes from Desulfuromonadales bacterium, assembly GCA_030630015.1. Lineage (GTDB taxonomy): Bacteria > Desulfobacterota > Desulfuromonadia > Desulfuromonadales > BM103 > JAQYVZ01. The sequence goes on from DAOVNV010000004.1 coordinate 26,367, forward strand.
CGGAGGATTTGTTGCCAACGCCAGTGTTTCGGTTGGTAAACGTGAAAACGAATCGTCACTGAACGATGTTTTCCCCGTCAAGGCAGAAACCGACTTCCGCAAACTGGCCAGTGATGTCACCTACATCCCTTCGTCGAAATGGACCCTCAATCTGCGCTACCGCATGCTTGATCTCGACCAGAGCAATGTCTCGTCCATCGGCGGGGCCGGCTACCAGGAATGGAGGAGCGGCGGGACACCACAAACCTTTGACGTCCGAAATAGTATTGATCTGGAGCGCAGCTTCTACGAAGCCTCACTCAGCTACCGGCCAACCCCACAGCTGACCCTGAAGGGCAACTATCACCGAGAGGACATCCATCGCAGCGGCACCAACGGCCCGGTCCAGCACAGCGGCGTTCTCAACGTCACAGACCCATACTGGGAACTGCCCTCTAATGAAACCATCCAGAAGATCCGCCTGACTGCCTCTTCACGGTTGCTCGCCAAAAATGCGCTGAAGCTCCAGGGTTGGTATGAATTCCAAACCTCAGATGATCCTGCCTACAGCATTTCGATCGAAAAGGGCCACACCCTGTTCCTCAGTGCAACCTATCGTCACAACCCGTTGTGGGGCGGCTCTGCGAGTCTCAGAGTCAGAGACCTGGAGAACAGCGGATACCAAACCAGTCAGTTTGACGAGACACCAAGCCCCGTCTTTTTCGGGAGAAACCGTAACCAAAACCAGCAGAATGCAAGCCTGGGGTTCTGGATCAACCCCCTGGCCGGCCTCTCTTGTGATGCGAATTACGGCTACCTGAGATCCCATATCGAGCAGGATCTGCTCTACGGCAGCCAGTCCCCTTCCTTCTCAATAGAAGACACAGCGGATTACAGCCAGACAGTTCACACCCTCTCGGCCGGCGCCAACTGGCAGATCACCGAACAACTGGGTTGCCGTCTGGAAGGCTACCATATTCGTTCCAAAGCGGCCTACTCACCGGATTTCCCCGCCGAAACCCTCACCCTCGGCATCGCGACAGCTGAAGACCTGCAGGAGATCAGCCGAGTCGATCTCCGTCAAAATGGCATCAAGGGCCGCCTCAACTGGCAGATATCTGAGCAGTGGGCGGCACGTTTCGAAATGGCCCTGGACGACTATGACGATCAGAACAGCAGCCTGTTCGACGGATCGGTCGAGACCTGCATGGCCAGCCTGACCAGAACCTGGTAGTTCACCGTTGGCCTGTTCCGGCAACATTCGTGGGTTCCAAGCCTTGCAGAAAAGCCCCAGTCACACGGCATACGGGCACGCGTAATCCGTTGACAACCCACAGACATTCCGTTAGAGTTCGAGAACTGCAAGAAATTGCACGTCTTTATCCAGAGTGGCGGAGGGATTGGCCCTGCGAAGCCACAGCAACCGGTTCGCCGAAGTATCAACAAAGGCGGATGTCAGGTGCTAAATCCAACCCCTTGACGGGGGGGAGATGAGGACGGAACCTGCGGTATTCTGGTCAGCCTATACCTGCACGGTCCCTTCTCACTCATTGGGAAGGGGCCTTTTTTATGGAGTGTCCATGACCGGGTCCGTTGGTCTTGTCAAAACCGAAACGGCCGAATTCGATGTTGAACTCCAACTCGAGAGCGGGCGACTGCTGAGTCCGATTACGCTGGCCTACGAAACCTACGGGTCTTTAAGCCAGGCCAGGGACAACGTGGTCTGGGTTGCGCACGCCTGGACCGGCGATGCGCATGCGGCAGGCAAACATACCCTTGAGGACCGTCGCCCCGGCTGGTGGGACGACATGATCGGTCCCGGCAAGGTTCTCGATACCGACCGCTATTTCGTCGTCTGCTCCAATGTTATCGGATCGTGCTTCGGCTCCACAGGGCCGACCAGCAGCAACCCACGGACAAGCAAGCCATTCAACCTTGCCTTTCCGGTGATCATGGTACGGGATATGGTCCACGCCCAGCAACTGCTTCTTGATCATCTCGGGATTGAACAGGTCCTGACCGTCATCGGCGGCAGCATGGGCGCCATGCAGGCCCTGGAATGGGCTGTGCACTACCCGGAACGAACCCGTTCCGTGATCCCGATCGCCGGTTCCGGCTGCCAGTCTCCGATGGCCACCTCGCTCAACGCCGTGGCCAGACAGGCTATCTACAATGATCCTCTGTGGCGCAAGGGCAACTATAAACCCGAGCATCCGCCTGCAGACGGGCTGGCACTGGCACGCTCAATCGGGCACATTTCCTTCCTTTCCGATACATCCATGCATCTCAAGTTCGGACGCAGGTTCTCCGTTCGTGACGGCATCTTCGATTTTTTCGGTCAATTCGAAGTGGAACGCTACCTGGAATACAATGGCAGGAATTTCGTCGATCGCTTCGATACCAACAGCTTCCTCTACCTGGCCAAGGCACTCGATCTGTACGACGTGGCATGGGGTTTTGACAGCCTGGCCGAAGCGCTGTCCAGCGTGACCTGTTCATCACTCTGGTTTGCGTTCACTTCGGACTGGCTGTATCCGCCTTACCAAACGGAAACGGTTGTCGAAGAGTTGCAGAAGCAGGGGAAACCGGTGGAGTATCACCTGATCGAATCAGATTATGGTCATGATTCGTTCCTGGTGGAACCGGAGAAATTCACTCCGAAGGTTGTTGCGTTTCTTGACAAACTATCAGCCTGAAGCGGACCCGCCTTTTACTTCTTTTTCTTCTGATCAAAAAGATCCAGTTGGTTGTAGCGATGCTTCTCAACCTTGAAAGGCAGGGGGTAATAGCGGGGGCACTCCACCAACAGGCTAGTCGCCGGTTGTTTACAGGGGCGCAGGCACTTAATGCACAGGGGATTGAATTGCTTGTCGGACTTGCCGTCGTCTTGCGTGCTCATATTATCTCAGGATTGTTGTCAACAATTTGCCCGACAGCG
>DAOVNV010000222.1 GCA_030630015.1 Desulfuromonadales bacterium
AAAGTAACTATTCAGCATCTCAGCGAGGGCATGTGGTCTACAGCTGTAGCCCACATGCTGTACGGTTAGTCAGACAGCTGAATAGTTGCAATTAAAAATTCAAAATTGCTTCTGCATTTCCCGCCTCTCGCTTGCCACGCCATAGCCTCTGGCGACGGCGGGCCACCCGCCACCGTAAAAAGAGGGCCGGGAAAACCCGGCCTTCTTTTTAATCTTTAGGTATAGGTGGATGCGCCTTCATGAACTCCACTTCCTGCCGGACCTGTTCGGCAGCCGGCCCGCCGGGGTTCAGGTTCAGGAACTTCGTCCAGGCATCGATTGCCCGGGGGAAGTCCTGCAGGTCATGCCGGTAAACAACTCCAAGGTTATAGAAACTGGACACATGATCCGGAGCCAGTTCAGAAGCCTTGGTGAAGTTCTGAAGGGCCCGGTCGAACCAGCCGAGCCTGCGAAACATTACGCCCTGATCGACCAGGACGTTCGGATCGTCGGACTGGAGTTCCAGTGCCTTGTCATAGGCATCAATCGCGTCGACAAACTGGTTGTTGTCGAAATATTCATTGCCGAGCGCCACCCAGGCATTCCGATTGGCCGGATCAGTCGCGACAATATTCTTGATCTCGTCGATCTTTTTCTGAACATTGACCATTGGGGCCGGGCCGGGTGCCTGAACGGGCGCTGTCACACTGATCGTCCCTGAATCCTTTTTGCCGATCAGAAATCCGAGGATCACACCCGCAAGGAGTGCAACAACGGCGACCAGAACCGTTTCTTTTTTCATGCAGCGCTACTTTCCTTCGCAGGCTTTTGTCTGCCGGAACGAAAATCGTCCCAGAAAATCAGCACGGGGCTTGCCACGAAAATTGAGGAATAGGTCCCGACAATGATGCCAATCAGCATGGCAAAAGCAAAGTTGTGGATCACGCCGCCACCGAAGATAAACAGTGACAACACAACCAGCAAGGTCGTTCCTGAAGTCAGGATGGTTCGTGACAGGGTCTCGTTGATGGAACGGTTGACCAACACGCTGAAACCCTTCTTCTTATGTTTGCCGTAGTTTTCGCGAATCCGGTCGTAGACGATAATCGTATCGTTCAGCGAATAACCGATGATCGCCAGGAAGGCAGCAATAATCGGCAGGTCGATTTCCTTGCCGAACAGCGAGAAAACTCCCAGTGTGATCATCACGTCATGCAGCAGGGCAACAATCGCCCCGACGGCAAAACGGAATTCGAACCGCCAGGTGATGTAGGCCAGAATGCCGATCATGGCATATAAAATGGCCATCAGGCCTTTTTGCCGGAGATCCTTGCCAACCTGGGGGCCAACCATTTCTACCCGACGCAGGTCAACATTCCCTTCACCGTAACTTTCGGTCAGAGTGGTAGAAATCATGCGGGAAAGGGTTTTTCCCTCACCGTCTGCCCCCTGAACGCGGATCAGGAATTCGTTGGGATTGTCACCAAAATGCTGCACAAGGAAGGTGCCCAAGTCAAGATCAGCCAGAGCTTTTTTGATCTGTCCGGCATCGGTTGTTTCACTGAACTGAACCTGCACCAGACTCCCGCCGGCAAAGTCGATACCGTAATTCGGTCCGCCTTTAACCACCAGGGAAACGATGCTTACCAGAATCAAGGCAAGGGACAGTACGGCAGCCAGTTTGCGCTTGCCGACGAGATCGATATTAATATCAGGTTTAATAAACTGCATCATGGTCTCCTAAATGCTCAGGTGATCCACCTGGCGACGGCCCAGGATAAAATCGAAAATCAGGCGGGAAACAAAGATTGCCGTAAACAACGAGGCAATAATACCCACCGAAAGGGTGACTGCGAAACCCTTGACCGGACCGGTCCCAAACTGGAAGAGTACCAGGGCGGCGATCAGCGTGGTCACGTTGGCGTCGATGATCGTCAGGAACGCCTTGCTGTAACCGGCGTCAAGGGCAGCCTTGGCCGTCCTGCCGAGACGAAGTTCCTCGCGGATCCTCTCGAATATCAGAACGTTGGCGTCAACAGCCATGCCGACGGTCAGAACGATGCCGGCGATGCCCGGCAGGGTCAGTGTCGCCCCAAAGATCGACAGTATTGCCATGATAAAAACAATATTAAGCACTAAAACGATGTTAGCCACGAGGCCGGAAAGACGATAATAAACCAGCATGGCCAGGAGCACCAGCAGGCCGCCGATCAGCACCGAGAAGATGCCCTTGTTGATCGAATCCTGTCCCAGGGAGGGGCCAACCGTCCGGTTTTCCAGAATGTTGACCGGAGCAGGCAAAGAGCCGGCGCGCAAGATAATCGCCAGGTCGGTCGCCTCCTGCTCGGTGAAGGTGCCGCTGATCTGAGCGCTGCCGCCGGAAATCCGTTCGCGGATCACCGGGGCCGAGTAAACCGTATCGTCAAGCACGATCGCCATGCGGCGCCCCACATTGGCAGCCGTAACCTGATCGAAGCGCTTGGCACCCACGGCATTGAAGTCAATGGACACGTAGGCTTCATTGAACTGGTTGCTGATGCGCACCTGTGCGTCGGAAAGCAGATCACCGGTAAGCACCGTTTTGCTTTCGACGACAATAGGAGTTTCAGTCACCGCCCCGGTCTGCTTGTTGACATTGCGCTCATACAGCAGTTGGCCGCCCTGAGGCAGGTTGCCCTTGACTGCTTCCTGCAGATCGACATTGTCAATCAGCATCTTGAATTCGAGTCGTGCAGTCTTGCCGAGCAGGTCAATCGCCCGTTGTGGGTCCTTGACGCCCGGCAACTGGATCAGAATCCGGTTGTCGGCCTGACGCTGCAGCACCGGTTCGCTGACTCCGAACTGGTCAACGCGATTGCGCAGGGTTTCGAGCGCCTGGCGGATCGCATATTCTTCAACATCCGCGATTTCCTTGTCGCTCAGACGGAAGTTTTTCAGGATATAGGCCCCTTCCGTCACCAGCGTCAGCGGCTCGAGATCCGGGAACATTTCCTTGATCAACGCATCCACCTGTCGACCGGCCTCTTCGTCGTAAACCGTGACGACAAGTCGTTCGCCTGATTGACGGTCCACCCGCTTGAAAATGACATCCTTCTCCCGAAGCAGATCTTCAGTCTGATCGGAGATGGTATCCAGGCGACTCTCTACGGCTTTGTCGACGTCTACGCCGAGCACCAGATGCATACCGCCCTGCAAATCCAGGCCGAGATGGATCGGATCGAACGCTTTCCGCCACCAGTCAGGCGCGGAACTGCCAAGCAGGGTCGGTCCGAGCGAGAACAACGCCAGGGCAAGGCAGCCGAGCACGATAAATGCTCGGATCTTGAGGTTTCCGGACATGAGTGTTGCGTCTCCTTTCAAACCGTCCGTTTAGTCCCCGGACGGCACAATATCATTAAACTTAATAACTATTCTCGGGCCTGCTGAACAGTTACAAAGCTTATTCCTCGGCAACCGCCGTGGAACTGGCAATGGAGGAACGACTAATCTTGACGCGGACACCCGCGGAAATCTCAACAGTGACGGCCG
>DAOVNV010000177.1 GCA_030630015.1 Desulfuromonadales bacterium
GAACGCTGGACCAACACCCGGACTAATGAAGCCCACTGGCGATCCATATCCAGGGACAACGTTGTCACGGTCTATGGCAGGACAACCGATAGCAAAATTGAGGACCCCAACGCACCTGAAGGCTCTCCTCGTGTCTTTAGTTGGCTCATATGCGAGAGCTATGATGACAAAGGAAATGCCATCTACTACGAATACGAGCCTGAAGATTCTGCAGGGATCGTCCTGTCTCAGACGAACGAGCGGAATCGAACGGATAAAAGCCGATCTGCAAACCGCTACCTGAAACGGATCATGTACGGCAACAAGACACCGGTTGAGCTTGATTCTAATTTGCCGCGGGAATTCAGGGAAGATCTATCAGAACGTACTGACTGGCTCTTTGAAGTGGTCTTCGATTATGAGGAAGGGCATTACCAAGAGCTTCCTGCCGACCCAAATGCCCACCAGTTTGTTAATGCACGTATAGATCCGACTAAAGACTGGCAAATACGTCAAGATCCGTTCTCCAGTTTTCGGTCTGGCTTTGAGGTGCGCACATACCGGCTTTGTCACCGGGTATTGATGATTCATCATTTTCCAGACGAGCTTGGTGTTGATGATTATCTGGTTCGATCAACCGGGTTCAAATACAAAGAAGGCCCCATTGCATCGTTCATTACAAGTGTCACGCAATCAGGATACAAATGCCAGGACGATGGTACTTACCTCGAAAAGTCCTTGCCTCCCCTTGAGTTCGAATACAGCAAAGCAGCTATCCAGGACAAAGTAGAAGATGTAAACAAAGAGAGCCTCGAAAATCTGCCTCAAGGTCTGGACGGCGCTCAATACCAATGGGCGGATATTGATGGAGAGGGTTCTTCCGGTATCTTGACCGAACAGGGAGACTCCTGGTTTTATAAGCGCAATATAAGCGCTCTTCCGGTCATTGATGAGGATGGTGAACCTTATACCGTTGCTCGTTTTGCCCCGATTGAACATCTATCCACAATACCTTCCTTTACTAATCTTTCCGGAGGCCGTCAGCAGTTACTGGATTTAGCCGGAGACGGTCAACTGGATGTGGTGGAATTCGATAGTCAGACACCTGGTTTTTTTGAGCGAACCAAAGACGAAGCCTGGCATACATTTAGACCATTTGAGTCGCTGCCCAATATTCCCTGGGACGATCCCAGCCTGAAATTTGTCGACCTTACCGGCGATGGCCATGCTGATATCTTTATTACAGAGGATGAGGCTTTTACCTGGTATCAGTCGCTGGCGGAAACTGGTTTTGCTTCAAGCGAAAAAGTGTATCAGGCAATTGATGAAGAGAAAGGACCAAAACTTGTATTTGCAGACGGCACCCAGTCCATTTACCTGGCGGATATTTCTGGTGACGGGTTGACAGACCTGGTTCGGATTCGCAATGGAGAGGTCTGTTATTGGCCTAATCTCGGCTACGGTCGTTTCGGCGCCAGGGTGACGATGGATAATTCCCCTCTTTTCGACGCACCTGATTTGTTCGACCAGCGCCGCATTCGCCTGGCAGATATCGACGGGTCCGGCGTAACCGACATTATTTATTTGAAAGGCGATGGCGTATATATCTATCTTAATGAGTCCGGCAATCGCTGGGCTGACGCTGAGAAACTAAAATCATTTCCTCACATCGACAATCTGTCATCTGTGATAGCGGTGGACCTGCTCGGCAATGGAACCGCCTGCCTGGTCTGGTCTTCACCATTGCCGGGTCATGCGCGTAAACCCATGCGCTACATCGACCTCATGGGTGGACAAAAGCCGCACCTACTGGTCAAAACGGTGAACAACCTGGGGGCTGAAACACATGTACACTATGCGCCGTCCACCAGGTTCTACCTCGCAGACAAGCTTGCAGGAAAACCCTGGATAACGAAGCTCCCCTTTCCTGTCCATGTAGTCGAGCGCGTAGAGACCTACGACCGGATCAGTCGCAATCGCTTTGTGACCCGATATGCTTACCACCACGGCTACTTCGATGGCATCGAACGTGAGTTCCGCGGCTTTGGCATGGTTGAGCAGTGGGACACTGAGGAGTATGCAGCCCTGACTCAAAGCCAGGACTTCCCGACCGGGGACAACATAGAAGAATCCTCGCATGTGCCGCCGGTTCGGACCAAAACCTGGTTTCATACCGGCGCTTATCTTGGAGGCAGCCATATTTCCAATTTCTTCGCAGGTTTGTTGGATGCCAATGACATCGGCGAGTACTACCGTGAGCCAGGTTTGACCGACACGCAAGCGCGGGAGCTCCTGCTCGACGACACCGTGCTTCCCGCCGGATTGACTGCGGATGAGGAGCGCGAAGCCTGCCGTGCATTAAAAGGCTCAATGCTGCGCCAGGAAGTTTACGCGCTTGATGGTACGGACAAAGAACGGCATCCCTACACCGTCACCGAGCAGAATTTCACAATCAGTTGTTTACAGTCCAGGGCAGACAACCGACATAGTGTATTTTTCACCCATGCCCGCGAAGCAATCAACTATCACTACGAGCGCAACCCCGCCGATCCCCGCATTGTCCATGCCTTGACGCTGGAGGTGGATAAATACGGAAATGTGTTAAAGACTATTTCTATTGCTTACGGTCGTCGAGAAACAATTAAGGTAGTTGAAGAGGATGGCAGTGTCAGCGAGATTCAGAATCCAAAATTAAACAAACTTGATTCAAAAGATCAGGAAAAGCAAACCCAACCCCTCATAACGTATACCGAAAACAACGTCACCAATGCGATTGATAAATTAGTGACCGATCCTGGCTACGATCCTGATAACTACCGCACGCCATTACCTTGGGAAGTACGCACCTACGAGTTGACAGGACTTACTCCTGAAAACGGCGTTCAGCCTTTTTCATTTAATGAGCTGACAAAAAACAATTTTAAAAAAATCCGCACCTTGCAATCAGTCCCTTATGAAACGGCAACGGATTATGCTGTCAAACGAAAACGTCTGATCGAATGTTTCCGCACGCTTTACCGCAAAAACGACCTTATCGGATTTCTCAATGCGGGTGTTTTAGAGTCAATGGCCCTGCCGGGAGAAAGCTATCAACTGGCCTTCACGCCGGGGCTGGCTAAGCAGATTTACGTGGACAACGGCAAGCTGACGGCGGCCGAACTGGACAAGGTCCTTGCCGGCAAAGGCAAATATGTCCACAGCGAGAGCGACACCAACTGGTGGATTCCTTCCGGTCAGGTCTTTTACTCGCCAAACAAAACCGACACCGCTAGCCAGGAGCTTGCCCATGCCGGCCAGCACTTTTTCCTGTTCTGCCGGTTCTGCGATCCTTTCGGGCAGACCACGAAGGTCAGCTACGATTCATACGACCTGCTGACCGAGGAAACGCGCGATGCGCTGGGCAATCGAGTCACGTCAAAAAATGACTACCGTGTGCTACAGCCCACGCTCGTGACCGATCCCAACCGCAATCGCTCGGCGGTGGCCTTCGACGCCTTGGGAATGGTGGTGGGCACGGCGGTGATGGGAAAGCCGGAGGAAAACCTTGGCGACTCGCTCGACGGCTTTAAGCCGGATCTGCCGGAGGCCACGGTGGATGTACATCTGCAGAAGCCGTTGGCGAATCCGCACACTATTCTCCAGCGCGCCACCACGCGCCTGGTGTACGACCTGTTCGCCTACGCCCGCACTGAGACGGATGCGCAACCTCAACCTGCGGTGGTCTATACCTTGGCGCGGGAGACCCACGACGCCGACCTGGTGGCCGGCCAGCAGACAAAGGTACAACACATCTTCTCCTACTCCGACGGCTTCGGCCGCGAGATTCAGAAGAAGATCCAGGCGGAGCCCGAGAAGATCAACGGGGTCGCGGGGCCGCCGCGCTGGGTCGGCAGCGGCTGGACCATCTTCAACAACAAGGGCAAGCCGGTCCGCCAGTACGAGCCGTTCTTCGATGATACTCATGAATTCAGATTCGGCAAGAAGGTTGGCGTCAGCCCCATCCTGTTCTACGATCCCATAGAGCGCGTGGTCGCCACCCTGAATCCCAATCATACCTATGAGAAGATCGTCTTCGACCCCTGGCAGCAGACCACCTACGACGTCAACGACACGGTCGCTGCCAGCGGTACTCAGACCGGCGACCCGCGTACTGACCTGGATATCGCAGGCTATGTGGGCGCCTATTTCAAGACCCAGCCTTCCACCTGGCAGACCTGGCACGCCCAGCGCATCGGCAAACCGGCAAATGACCCCGAATTCGACGCCGCCAAGAAGGCCGCCGCCCATGCCAATACGCCCACCATCGTCCATCTCGACGTGCTCGGCCGCCCGTTCCTAACGATTGCCGATAACGGCCCCGACCCCGCGCACGCCGGCCAACATCTGAGCTTCGCGACCCGCGTCGAGCTGGACATCGAAGGCAATCAGCGCGAGGTCATCGATGCTAAAGGGCGTGTTGTTATGCGCTACGACTACGACATTGCCGGGCCGCAGCAGGATGAGGATGACAGCCCCGACATCATCCACCAGGCCAGCATGGAGGCGGGCGAGCACTGGGTGCTGAACGACGTGGCCGGAAACCCGATCCGTGCCTGGGACAGTCGGGGTCATCAGTTCCGCACCGAATACGACCCGCTGCGCCGCCCGCTGCGCTCCTTTGTCACCGGCGCTGACTCTGCCAACCCCAACCAGGAGCTGTTGACCGAGCGCCTTGTCTATGGCGAGCAGCATCCTGAAGCCGAGCTGCGCAACCTGCGCGGTGCGCTCTATCTCCACCTCGATCAGGCAGGTGCGGTCACCACCGAAACCCACGACTTCAAAGGCAACCCATTGCGCGCCTCGCGCCGCATCGCCACCGAATACAAGCAGGCGATTAACTGGAACGCGATCGATGCAGCGCTTCCGGCCAACGCTAAGACCCCATTTGTCCCAGCCACACTGGAAGCGGCCCTCGCGCTGGTGGTCGAGGGTAAAGATAAAGCCTACACCAGCCGCACCACCTACGATGCGTTCAACCGCCCGGTAACGTTGACCACACCACACACGCCAGCCATGCAGCCCAGCGTCATCCGCCCCGGCTACAACGCGGCCAACCTGCTGGAGAGGGTAGATGCCAACCTGCACA
>DAOVNV010000087.1 GCA_030630015.1 Desulfuromonadales bacterium
AAGTGGGGTTCAAGAAGCAGAAGAGCGCTTGGAGGAGTTTTCGCAACGGTTATCCGAGGGTGCCAGGGAAGGAGAAAAGTTATGAGATCTGCCCTGGGAATTTTCTTTCTCTCTCTATGCTGGTGTGCAGTGTTCTTGAGCCTGGGGGTCTTTGCCGGCTGGGTGACGATTTCCGCCTCGGCCCCGTGGCTGGTAAACCCGGCAGCTTTTCTCTATCGCCATTTGCGGTTGTCGATTGTTCCTTTTGGTTGCCTGTTTCTCCTCTATGCCTATCTCATCAGCAGGATTCGCCGGTATCTCCGTCGAGATGAGACAAAACTTTCAGAACTCACCTATTATGACCGCCTGCTCAATACCACCATCTCGACCTTCTTCGGGGTCGGGGTCATCTGGACCGCTGTCGGCATGGAAAGCGCCCTGATGCAGGCTCTCAATGGCGTCAACCAGGGACAGGAGGCGGCCGCTGCTTTGAGTGCCTCGCTCATCCGTTCCATGCCGAACAGGAACAGGGCGAGACCGCCGAACAGACCGATCAGCATTTGAGCCCAGTCGAGGGATGGTGTCGTCATCGTTGCCACCTCGTGGTAAATTATAACGTAAAATCTGAATCCGTCAGTTATTCACGCATCCAGAAAGGGCTGTTCACTCATGACCGTCCATCTGTCTTTCCGTAATCTGGAGCCGACCTTTGCCGCCGGCCTGATCGACGATCCCGTTCTGCTGGTGCGCGTCCGCCCCACTGGCAGCAACCTGATGTTCGATTGCGGCCAGCTTCATCACTTGGCCAAACGGGTCATCAACCGCCTGGACGCCCTGTTCATCAGCCATGCGCACATGGATCACTGGATGGGGATCGACCGGGTCATACGTGACCTGCATGCCACATCAAAAACAATCGACCTGTTCGGCCCGCCCGGCATCGCCGACAAATTTGAGCACAAGCTGGCCGGTTACGACTGGAACCTGGCCGAAGAATACTGGGGCAGTTTTCGCGTCCATGAAATTTTCCCGGAAAAAATCTGCCGCCACCTGTTTGCCGGCCCCGCCAGTTTCCGCCGGCGGGCGCTTGACACCGTTTCTCGCGATGCGCAGACTCCCATCTATCAGACCCCGCATTGCCAGGTGCTGGCCGCAACCTGCGAACACCGAGTCGACAGCCTGATCTTCCGCGTCAACGAAAGCCCGGGCTTTTTGATCGATAAAGAGAAGCTCGTGCAGCTGGGGCTGCTCCCCGGTCCCTGGATCGGGGAACTGAAGCGTCGCATCCTGCAGGGGGAAAAACAGCCATCGGTATTGAATGTCCTGCAGCGGGACGCGGCAGGGGCAGTCCGCGAAGTCGCGGTCAAGGATGGCAGGGCGTTGCTCAAACAGATCGAACGGCCGCAGCGACCAGCGGCGATCGGTTATATCAGCGATGTCGGCTTCAGCGCGGTCAATCGCGAGCGGATCCTGCATTTCATGCAGGGCGTCGACCTGCTGGTGTGCGAGTGCACTTTCCTGCACGAAGGAAAAGAGCGCGCCCGCGCCTCGCATCATCTCTGCACGGACGATGTCAACCAACTGCTGGACGAACTGTGTCCCGGCTATTTTCTGCCCATGCACCTCTCGAAAACCTACAGCCGTCGCAGTGCCGAGCTCTATCGCGAACTGGTGCCACCGCCCGGCACGCAACTTCTGCAGCTCCCCCTGCGCCGCACGCCCCGCCCCCTGCTTGCCGCGGAGATGGACTGGCAGCTGCATGGAGAGTCCTGAACTTTTCAGCCGCAAAAGGGGATCAGTTCAAGCGGGCAGCGTCAATCGCTGCTTTTCTCCCTCGTCGTAGCGTTTCTGGGTGATTTTGCAGTCCGTATCTTGCAGGTGACAGGTTCGCCCTCTTTGAGCTCGATTTTCCTGCCTTGGTGCGTGACCTCCAACTTGATTCCCTCCTCCATCAGATAGGTCGCTTCTTTGCGGGTCATTTTGACCATGAGACGTTGGCCGCGGATCAGCAATGGGAACCGCAGTTCGTCGACATATTTGGGTATTTTCGGGTCGAAACGGATCTTGCCATCATAATCGCGCATCCCGGCGAAACCGTAGACAATGACCATCCAGGTGCCGCCCATCGAGGCGATATGACAGCCATCGGCCATGTTGCCGCCGACATCCGCCAGGTCCATGAGGATCGCATAGCGGGCATATCCAATCGACTTTTCTTCGGCACCGATCTCGGCCGCCACGATGCTCTGGATGCATGCCGAGAGGGACGAATCACCCGTGGTCAACGGGTCGTAATACTCGAAATTGCGGACTTTCCGCTTGTCCATGAACTCGTTGCCGAGCAGAAGCATCGCGAGCACGATGTCGGCCTGCTTGATCACCTGGTGGCGGTAGATCACCAGTGGATGGTAATGGAGCAGCAGCGGGAATTGGTCCCGGGGCGTGTGCTTGAGATCCCAGCTTTCAAGGTCGAGGAAATCCTCGTCCTGCGGGTGGATGCCGAGTTTCCTGTCGTACGGGATATACATGTTGTCTGCAGCTTCCTGCCAGGCATCAACCTCGCTATCCTCCAGTTTGGTCCGGTGCACCAGGGCCGCGTACTGGTCAGGATACAACTCGTGCAGCTCCCTGATCGTTTTGACCGCATACAGGAGATTGGCACGGGCCATCAGGTTGGTGTAGGTGTTGTTGTTGACGACCGTCGTGTATTCATCGGGACCGGTCACACCATGAATGCAGAATTGCCCGCTCTTCCTTTCCGAGTAGAATCCGAGGTCCTCCCACATCCTGGCCGTCTCGACCAACATCTCGGCCCCTTCATTATAGAGCATGGCCTTGTCCGCGGTGACTTCGACATATTTCTTCAGGGCATACATGATGTCCGCATTGATATGGTACTGGGCCGTCCCTGCCGCATAGTAGGCGGAGGCCTCCTCGCCATTGATGGTGCGCCATGGGAAGAGGGCGCCTTTCAGGTTCAGTTCCCGGGCACGCATCCGGGCTTGTTCGAGCATGCTGTAGCGGAACCGGAGCTGGTTGCGTGCGATCGCTGGTGCCGTATAGATCAAAAACGGCAGAACATAGATCTCGGTATCCCAGAAATAGTGCCCTTCATAGGTTTGGCCGGTCAGTCCTTTCGCCGGGATGCCGGCCCCTTCCGCCCGTCCTGACGCCTGCAGGATCTGGAACAGGTTCCAGCGCATCGCCTGCTGGATTTCGTGCTTGTGTCGTCCGACCGCTGGCTCATCGCATCGGATGTAGATATCGCTGCGCCGCCAGAAATCATCCATGAACTCTCTCTGCCACGTGACCAGGGCCTCGAAGCCATCTGCAACGGTGCGGTTCAGCGTGCGTTCTGCACGGGTTGCCAGCTCTTTGGTGGCGATATGACGCGAGGAATGGTAGGTGATGAATTTGGTGATCTGCACCGGCTTGCCCCGTTTTGCATTGACGGAGAAAACGACCTTGCTGAGATCGTCGTTCGCTTCGCTTTCATACGTATAGGAACAGGCTGTATCGATCAGATGATCGACACCGCAGGCCATGCTCATCCCGCTGTTGGAGGCACGATGAGTCCGTATCAACTGCATCTCGCGGGTCGAATATTCCTGGGGGATGAGCACCCTGTTCTGGAACCCTTTCGGCTGACGGGGGTCTTTGACACTTGCCTGGTTCGGTTGGTCGCCGATGACCTCGGACGAAATGACGATGGGAGCATCCGCGTTGAGAATGGTCACCTGGTAGGAAATCGCCGCAACGTGCCGGTGGCGCAGCGAGACAAGGCGCTTCGACTCGATCAGCACCTGTTTGCCTACGGCCGTCTCCCAGAGGACCCTGCGTTCGAGAGTCCCCTCCTGCATGTCGAGCGTTCGTTCGAACAGCTGCAGGCTGGCCGTCGGCAGGAAGAAAGGTTCGTCGTCGACGTAGAGCCTGATGACTTTGGCGTCAGTCACGTTGAGCATGGTCTGGCCGGTCTGGGCGAACCCGTGGCCCGTTTCTCCGTAGATGATCGGCCAGGTTTCGTGAAAACCGTTGATGAAGGTTCCGTTCTGGCTGGCCGGGATCCCCTCATCATGGTTGCCGCGCATGCCGAGATAGCCGTTGCCGATGGCGAACAGAGTCTCGGTCTGTGACAGGAACCGGGCATAGAATTCCGTCTCGAGGATCTTCCACTCGTTGATCGGATAGATATGGACCGGAGGGTTGAGCGTTTCGTGTCGGATCATTGAAAACCTCTATTCTTACTGCACCTCTTCATCTAAAGGATCTCCGAAAGATCCTCGACGACGATGTCTGCACCGTTGCGCTGCAGAGCCAGCTTGTCACCGTGATGGTCGATGCCGATCACCAGTCCGAAGCCTCCGGCACGACCTGCCTGGACACCGGAGATGGCGTCTTCCACCACGACCGCCCGCGCCGGATCGACCGAGAGTTCGCGGGCCGCCTCGAGGAATGTATCCGGAGCCGGTTTGCCCGGCAGGCCCAGCCGTGCCGCCACCTTGCCGTCGACGACCAGGTCGAACAGAGCCCTGATCCCGGCGGCATCAAGCACCTTTTCGCAATTTTTGCTGGCAGAGACCACGGCTGTGCGGAGGCCGTGGTCATGCACCCTGCGTACGACGGCCAGAGACCCCTCAAGCACTTCAACCCCTTCGGTGTCGATCACTTCGTTGACCATACGATCCTTGCGGTTGCCCAGACCGCAGACCGTCTCCAGATCGGGGCCATCTTCCGGAGTCCCCTCCGGCAGGTGGATATCGCGTGATGCGAGCAAGCTGCGAACCCCATCATAACGCAGCTTGCCGTCGACATGCGGCTTGTAGTCACTGTTGATATCGAACGGCCTGAACTCTTCGCCCAGGCGGGCCGACCTCTCCTCAAAGTATGCGTCGAACATCCTCTTCCAGCAGCTGGCATGAATTTTCATCGTCATCGTCAGGACACCGTCCAGATCGAAGAGGACCGCATCATATTTTTCCGGATCGATAATCATCATAGGCCTCAAACCCCGTGGTGCCCTCGTGCTGCTTCAAATATACCAGAGATGACCGCATCAGGCCCCCGGCTGCGTTTCCCTGGGGATGGTGCTCAGGGCCGAGATGAATGTCTCCATCCAGCGGTGGACATCATTGCGTTTGATCTGCGCCCGCAACAAGGCCATGCGACGGCGCCTTTCTTCCGGCGGCATGGTGAACGCATAAAAAATTGCGTCTGCGGTCTGTTCGAGATCATAAGGGTTGACCAGGAGCGCATGTTTGCCGAGTTGATCGGCCGCCCCGGCGAATTTACTCAGAATCAGGACCCCCTTGTTGTCCACCGAGCAGGCGCAATACTCCTTGGCGACCAGGTTCATGCCGTCTCGCAGGGGCGTAACCAGGGCGATCTCGGCCGTCCGGTAATGCGCCAGCAGTTGGGTTGGATCGAGACTCCGGTAATGGTAGTGCAGCGGCACCCAGCCATGTTGGGCGAAGCGGCCGTTGATCCGGCCCGCCATCTGTTCGAGCTGGGTCTTCAGGTCGACATAGTCAGGCACCATGGTACGGCTCGGCACGACCACCTGCAGCAGCGAGACCTTCTGGTGCAACGCCGGGTACTTTTCAAGGGCCCGTTCAAAGGCGAGGAAACGTTCCGGGATGCCTTTCGTATAATCAAGCCGATCAATGCCGAGGATCAGCTGGCGATGTTCGTAGTGCTCATGGAGATACCAGGCGGCCTCCGCCACCTCGTTCTTGCCGGCGTGCTGGACGAAATTCTCGAAATCGATGCTGATCGGATAATGCCCGGCCTTGATGAGGCGGTTGTCGTAGCGCAGGATGGTGTGGTTGCGGTGATGGCTCCTGACTTCGACCCCCTTGATCAGCGTTGCGGCACAATGGACGAAGTTCCGGTGGTCGCGCAAGGTCTGGAAACCGATCATGTCATAGGAGAGGAGCCCCTCGATGAGTGCCCTTTTCCAGGGCAGGCGACGGAACAGGTCCGGTGTCGGAAAGGGGATGTGGAGGAAGAATGCCAGGGTCCTGGTTGCCTGCATCTGCCGCAGGTACCGGCCGCAGAGGATCAACTGGTAGTCGTGCACCCAGACGATGTCATCGGGGGTGCTGGCCTCGGCGGTTACCTCGGCGAACTTTCGGTTGACATCTTTGTAGCTGCAATAATTCTCCAGGCTGAAGATGCAGTTGCCCAACAGATCATGGCACAGGGGCCAGAGCGCTTCGTTGGAGAAGCCGCGGTAATACTTCTCGACCTCGTCGTCACTCAAGGGAACGATTTTCAACCCATAGCCGCGTTCCGCAGCGAAACGCGCAACCAACTCGTCGATCGGCGCGTCCGGGCCGCAGCCGGGCCAGCCGATCCAGACGCCATGATTCCTGCTCATCAGCGGCTCGAGTGCGGTCACGAGGCCGCCTGCCCCGGGTTCGATGTTCCACTGCCCCTGCTCCTGGCTGATGACGATCGGCAGGCGATTGGATACGATGATCAGGCGTTTTAACACGATGGACCCTTCCCTGGTCGAGGAGCATGCTCTCGCCAGTTTCGCAGGAATTCGAGAAGTTCTCCCGGGGGGGCTATCTGCAGATGCGCCCGGGTCGGCCGCGCTTCGCCGCGCACCAGGATGCCGAGCCCCCTGTCGTCGATCGCGGCAAATCCGTCCTCGTCGGTCAGGTCGTCTCCGAGGAAAGCGACCGGGCAGTCCGGCTCGAGCTCTTTGATGATCTCCATGAGGGCGGTGCCTTTATCCTTGCCGGGGCAGCGCAGTTCCAGGCCGCCGTCGAAGGGGTGGATCTCGAGCCCGTAGCCGGCAGCGAGCGGCGCCCAGCCAGCGGCCGCCTGTTCACGCAGACGTTGTGCTTCGGTATCAGGGAGCCCTCTCCAGTGGATCGCCACCGAAACCGGCTTCTGTTCGCAAAAGGCATCGAGACCCTGCTCGGCGACCCACACGGCGGCCTGCTGCAGTCCCAGGGCGGCCTCGGCCGGCAATCCGAGCGCCGGCCGGTCGCCGTTCGCTTCGAGATGTTCCCAGCCGTGGCATCCCCAGATCTCCGGTGGCGGATCGAGCCCGAGCAGGGGCAGGAGGTCATCGATGGCGCGGCCGCTGATGACCACCAGCCGGGTCGCTGTCTCGCACCGGATCCGGGTCAGAATGTCCCTGATGCCCGGATAGGGCACGGCCTGGTCGCGTTCGATGCGGAACGGCGCCAGGGTGCCGTCGTAATCGAGCAAGAGCAGCGCCTGTTCAGATACGGCGAGACGTTGCCAGAACTGGTCGAGGATACGGAGTTTGTCCATGATCATGCACCTAAGCTGATGAATCCACTTAAAATCATATCATACCCAGTGCCGATCACAAAGTAATGACCGGTTAATATATTGATATAACAGGGGGTTTGAACGATGACAAAAGGCTTGGGGATGATGTCTGCAAGGGGAAATCGCCCTGATTTCCGTGCCTGTCCGCCATAGCCCTGCGGCCCGCATTTCAGCTTTCACATTTCACGATCAACAAGGCCTCAATGCCTGGCCAGAAACCGGTCGAGTTGATTGGCGAAGGCCTGTCTGTCGCCGGTGTTTAAGGCCGCCGGCCCGCCGGTCTCTACGCCGCAGCCGCGCAGTTCGTCCAGCATGTTGCGCACGGCGAGGCGCTCCTGGATATTGTCCGGCGTGTAGAACTCGCCGCGCGGGTTGAGGGCGTGGCCTGCTTTTTTGATGGCCGCTGCGGCCAGGGGGATGTCGGCGGTGATGACCAGGTCGCCGGGCTGCAACAGTTCCACGATCTTGTCATCGGCCACGTCGAAGCCGGCGCCCACCACCAGCGAGTTGATATAGGGCGAGGCGGGGGTGCGGATCGGCTGGTTGGCCACCAGGGTGAGGCGGACCTTTTTCCTGTCGGCCGCCCGAAACAGGATCTCTTTGATAACCCTGGGGCAGGCGTCGGCGTCGACCCAGATCTGCATTGGGGTGTCTCCTCTGTGGGGTTCTGTCAGGAGGTGCTATTAGATCAGATTTCCGATGACACCATCTTTAATTCTACTGATCGATAAGTTGTCCAAAGTCATTATCATTTCCCCTCACGTAGATTTTCTTTTCATTAATCAATCGCATAACAAACGGATCGGTGGCAGATTTTTGATAGAATTCATCACGTGTCATCACCACCGGGTTGATTTCACGTCCCAACTTCTGGTGGGTTTCGGCCAGCGCACCAACCACATCAGTGAAAGAAGCCTCCCCCACGATCAACAGATCGACATCACTTGCCGCCCGCTCCCGGCCCTGGGCGACGGAACCGAAAATGAAGGCGATCTCCACTTCTTCATGCAGCGGAGCCAGCGCGTCACGGATGACATCCGCCAAGCCCGCTGTCTTTCGGAACAGACCGGCCAGTTCGGCAAAGATCTGGCACCCCCGATTCGCCTGGTAGTAGACCTGGTTGCCGGACTTGAAGCGATTCAGCAATTCACTTTCGGCCAGCATTTTCAACTCGCGGTGCAGCGAGCCGGCCGGGATGTCCAACATGCGAGCAATCTCCCGGACATGAAACCGTTCATCCGGGCGCAACAGTAGCAGCGACAGGATTTTGCGGCGGTAGTTGCCAAACAGAATTTCGACCGGTTTTTGTTTCACAGCAGCACCCTTGTTCTCAATATTGCTTCATTTGTAGCTTATTTGAGAACAAAAGGCAAGCACACACCTCGCGAGAACAATCTTTGACTTCAAAGGCCTACCTCACGCTCACTCGCCACGCTCGTTCAAGTCCGCAAAGTACGCAGAGTAAAGCTTTAGCTTTTTGTTTTAACCTAAAAGGTTTTTGCTTTAAACTTTGCGCACTCCGCGAACTCCGCGTAAACAAGTTGACTTTGGTAGCTTATATGTTACCATATGGGCATGTTATGACATTCAGGAGGGATGTATGGAGATACGCGAGTATCTGTCTGTGGAGGGACGTAGTCCGTTCGCCAGGTGGTTCAATAAACTGGATGCCCGGGCAGCAGTCAGGGTGACTGTCGCGCTTAACCGTATGGAGCAGGGCAACCTCACCAACACGAAGAGCCTGGGCGGAATCTTTGAATACAAACTAACTTATGGCCCAGGTTACAGGGTTTATTTTGGCCGTGATGGTGACGTCATGATTTTGTTGCTGGGCGGCGGCACCAAGAAAACCCAGAGCAGGGATATTCTGTCCTCGCAAGAGTGCTGGGTTGATTACAAAAAGCGGAAAATAGCAGGAAGGGAATCATAAAATGCCATTGACACGCTCATTCCGGGAAACAGTGATGGCTCGGGCTCAAAAGGATCGTGAATTTCGTGCCGAGATGATCAGTGAAGCGACCTCTGCCTTTCTGGATGGTGACATTGATACAGGCAAGAGCCTATTGCGCGATTATCTGAAT
>DAOVNV010000244.1 GCA_030630015.1 Desulfuromonadales bacterium
GACCTCCGTTGCCGTTTTCGGCCTGGGGGGCGTCGGCAGTTTTGCCGCTGAGGCCCTGATTCGCGGCGGCATCGGGCGGATCACCCTGGTCGACCATGACCTGGTTGAAGCCACCAACATCAACCGCCAGATCCAGGCCCTGGACGAAACGATCGGCCAGCCGAAGGCCGAGGCGATGGCCAGACGCTGTAAGGCAATCAACCCGGCCGTATCAGCTGAAGCGGTCCAGGCCCGCTACGGGGCGGAGACGGCAGAACGCCTGCTGCATCAGTCTTTCGACTACGTGCTCGACTGCATCGACCAGGTCACGGCCAAGCTGCATCTGATCGAAAGCTGCCTGGAGAGGAGCCTGCCTATCATCTCTTCCATGGGCGCCGCCAACAAACTCGACCCGACCGGCGTCCTGGTTGCTGATCTCTCGGAAACCCACAAATGCGGCCTGGCCCGGATCATGCGCAAGGAACTACGCCGGCGCGGCATCGTTCAGGGAGTCAAGGTCGTCTATTCCATGGAACCTCCGCACGCCCCAGAACCAGCGACTTCAAATCCTGAGGTTGCAAACACAGCTTTTGACCGGCGCTCACCACTGGGCAGTTCGTCCATTGTCCCACCCATGTTCGGGCTGGTCATGGCCGGGACAGTGATCCAGTTTCTCATTGAAAAGGACAACAATTGATGGAGGCCTATTTTTGGCAGGTCCCGGTCCTGATTGCGGTCGGCACCCTCGCCGGGTTTCTCAACATTCTTGCCGGCGGCGGCTCCATGCTGACCTTGCCGCTGCTGATTTTCATGGGCCTGCCGGCCGCAACAGCCAACGGCACGAACCGCGTGGCCATTTTCTGCCAGAATATCTTTGCCATTGCCGGCTTCAAGAAACAGGGGATTTTTCCCATCCGCCTGGCCCTGCTCTGTACGCCGCCGGCCCTGATCGGCAGCTACCTGGGCGCCAGCATGGCTGTTTCGGTCGATGACCAGACCTTCCGCCGCGTGCTCGCCCTGGTCATGCTGGGTGTCCTGGTCTTTATTACCATTGACCCGATCAAAAAGCTGCGCCAGCAAGAGGTTCATATGTCTGCCATGCGCATTGCCGTGCTCATGGTCTCTTTCTTCGTGGTCGGCATTTACGGTGGCTTTGTGCAGGCGGGAGTCGGCTTTCTGATCATCACCGCACTGTTGATCCACGGTCTCGATCTGGTCAATATCAATGCCGTCAAAGTGCTGGTCATCTTTGCCTTCACCATCGTCGCCCTCGGCGTCTTTGTTTATCACGGCCAGGTTGACTATGCTCTTGGCCTGGCACTGGCGGCAGGGAATTCACTGGGAGGGTGGATCGGCACCCATGTCGCGGTCAAGCGCGGACACGACTGGATCAAGCGCTTCGTATCCCTGACTGTCCTGGTCTTCGCATTCAAACTGTTATTTTTCTGAGTAGTACCAACCTCGCGCCGATAAAACACGCTGAAAGGATCACTTTTTCTTACAGAAAAACTGTGTTAGGATGCCTCAATTATTGATTTTATATTGATTGAGGTCATGCCCAGATCTACACCATCGACATCGCTGTCCGACACCTCTCTGGTTGTCGCAACCGCCCCCGGCTCTCCTGCCCGCAAGGATGCGATTGCGCACCTGCTCGTCCAGCAGGGTCTGATCACTAAAGACCAGTTCATTTATGCCAAAAGGGTTCAGGACAAGCTGGTTTCCAGCCGATCGCTGATCGAGGTTCTCAAGGAACTGAAGCTTCTGGCTGATGAACAACTGGTCGACCTTCTGAAAAACCACCCGCTTGATATCCGGATCGGCGAGCTGCTGGTCGAGCTGGGCCATATTCGCAACGATGATCTGGAGACAGCTCTCACCATCCAGATGGAAGCCGAAAGCAGACAGAAGCTGGGTGACATTCTGGTCGAATACGGCTTTATCGACGAACGCCGCATCATTGAAATTCTGGCCTCCAAGCTCGGCTACCCCTTTGTCATCCCCGAATTTGCCGAGATAGACCGGGACCTACTGCAACAGGTTCCTCAGAAGGTCTTTTCTCAACACACTTTCGTCCCTGTGGCATACCAAAGGGGGAAAATTCTGGTTGCCTTTGCGGACCCGCTGGATCTGGAAGCCCGAGAGGCCGCAGACCAGAGCTTCAGCAAACTGGTCGAACCGGCGATCGGCCCCAGGCAGGCGATCCGTGAAACCATCGAACTTTTTCGGCGCGGAGCGCAACGCGGCGAAGTTGCCGAAGCGAACGATTCCACAATCATCGGCATTGTCAACGGTCTCCTGGATGATGCCATGTACGAACAGGCCAGCGACATCCACATTGAGCCGATGAAGGACCGGCTACGCATCCGCTTCCGCTGCGATGGCGTGCTAGCCACACACAAGGAGCTGAATCTCGACCTGTCGTCCCCGATCACCACGCGCCTCAAGGTCATGGCCGAGGCTGATATTGCCGAGCGCCGCAGACACCAGGACGGGCGCATTTTTTATGAAAGCGCAGCAACCGGAATCACGCTGGAACTGAGGGTTTCCTTTTACATCACCGTTCATGGCGAAAAGATTGTTTTGCGCCTGATGAACAAAAAAGGTGAGCTGCTGGCAATCGATGAAATCGGCATGGCACCCCGCATGCTGCGTCAATTCAAGGATGATGCGCTGGCAACGCCGAGTGGCATCATGGTTGTTACCGGCCCGACGGGCGCTGGCAAAACAACGACCCTCTATAGCTGCGTCAACTCCCTGAACGACCTGGAAACCAGCATAATTACAGCGGAAGAGCCGGTCGAGTATGTCATTGATGGAATTTCCCAGTGCTCGATCAACCCCAAAATCGGCGTCACCTTCACGGAAACCCTGCGACACATCGTTCGCCAGGATCCCGACATCATTGTCATGGGGGAAGTTCGCGACACCTTTTCGGCGGAAACAGCCATTCAGGCGTCCCTGACCGGCCACAAGGTTCTGACCACATTCCATACGGAAGATACCGTTGGTGGTTTGTTGAGACTGCTCAACATGGGCATCGAATCATTTCTTATCGCTTCGACCATTACCTGCCTTCTGGCCCAGCGCCTGTTGCGACGTGTCTGTTCCCAATGTGCGGTTGACTACACACCGACTCCCGATGAGTATC
>DAOVNV010000017.1 GCA_030630015.1 Desulfuromonadales bacterium
CATCAAGCTGCAGATCGCCGAGTTTCAAGGCCACCAGTTCGGAAACCCGCAAACCCGTCGCATACAATACCTCGAGCATAGCACGATCGCGGCTTGCCAGGGGGCTCTCTCCCTTCGGACTGGCCAGCAGACGTTCGACATCCCCTGGCGACAAGGTGTGCGGCAAGGCAGAAAGGCTCCTCGGGATGGCGACCTGGCGGGTCGGGTCTTGAGCCGAAAGTTTCTCGCGCAAGAGAAACTTGTGAAACATACGCACAGCGGCAAGCGCCCTGGATTGGCTGCGAGGCGACAATCCCGACGACTTCAGGGAGACCATGAAACGCATGACGACTGGTGGGGTTATCTGGCCCGGCTCGGCGAGCTTCTGCCCTTCGAGAAATTCAAGATACCGACTCAGATCACGCCCGTAAGCTTCGAGCGTATTCTTCGCCAAACCGCGTTCAACGGTGATGTAATTCATGAACAGGTCTAGAAGAGAATCCATAAATACCTCGTCCCGGCCTTCAGCCTTCCAACGCCTCCAGCAACCTGCTACGCACCTCCTCCAGCTTTGCTTCTTCCAGGATTTTCAGGCCAAAAATGTCCTTGACGTAGAAGGTGTCGGTCACCTGGTCAACTTTTGTGGAGATCTTGGCAACGTGGATGTAAAGCCCCAAGTCAGCCAGGGTCTGACTGATGTAGTAGAGCAGACCGACCTTGTCGTGTGCGAAGATATCAATGACCGTGTGCTCTGCGGAAATCTCGTTGTCGAACTCCACCCGGTTCGGATAGCGGGGCAGCTTCTTTTCGGTCAGGTAGCTCGACTTTTTACGCCGTTTGACCAGATCGGCAAGCCGTGTTCTTCCCTCGATCACGGCAGTCAGTTCTGCCCTGACCCGATCCCATTTGGCAGCATCGTCGATAATGCCGCCATGAGGCTGGTTGACATGCAACAGATCAAGAGCCGCTCCGTTCACCCGGGTATAAATCTGGGCGCCGAGGATATTGATACCGTTGGCCGCCAGCACACCTGTAATCATGCTGAACAGGCCGGGCACATCGAGTGTGGAGATGATCAGACTCGTATATTCACGTTCGATATCGTGATTCACCTCGATTCCCAGGGTCTGCTCGCCGCGCAGCAGCTCGAGCCGGACGTGCGCGGTAATCTCCCAGGAGCGGTGTGAGAGCAAGTATCTCATACCCATTTTGCGCAGGTGATCCTTGACCGGCTTCTTGCCGAATTCCTCGGAGAGCTCGTCAACAACCTTGCGCTTGCGGTTGCGAACCCGTTCCGAGCGAGCGTCCCGCATAAAATTGCCACGTTCCAGGACTTCGTAGGTCTTTTCATAGAGTTCCTGCAGGAGAAAGCCCTTCCACTCGGTCCAGACATCCGGACCCACCGCCTTGATATCGGCAAATGTGAGCAGGTAGAGCATCTTCAGGTTCTCGGACATGCCCATAGTCTGAGAAAAATCACGAATCAGGCGATCATCATTCAAATCACGTCTCTGTGAAATATGTGCCATGTCCAGGTGGTGCCGGACCAGGAATTCCAGGCGCTGACTATCCTCCCTGTTCAAATTGAGGCGACGCGCAATCTTGGGAATCATGTCGGCGCCCTTATTGCTGTGATCCTTGCCCTCGCCCTTGCCAATATCGTGAAACAGAACGGAAAGCACCAGCAGACCACGCTTCTCGATATCGTTGGCGATCTTCGTCAACAGTGGTTTCTCCTCTGCGTAGGCCCCCTGCCAGAGTTTCTCGATCTCGCCGACGGCAAACAGGGAGTGGATATCAACCGTATAGACGTGATAGGCGTCATGCTGAACCTTACAGTAAATGTTGCGGAATTCCGGGATGTAACGGTTCAGGAACCTGAGATGGTGCATGTCCTGCAAGGTTTCACTGATCCCTCCGGGAGTGCGCAACATTTCGAGGAACATCTCGGAAACCTTGCGGGAACGACGGAAAGAGTCATTGATCAGGTGAAGATTGTCCCTGATCTGCCCCTTGAGGACGACACTCAGACAAACGCCCTGCTTTTTCGCCTGCAGGAAGGCTTCCATCATCGCTTCGGGACGCTCTTCGAAAAGCGCTTTTTGGGCCGACTTGAGCTCTCCCCGGTAAACGAAGAAATCCTGCCCGGCCGGCCGACGGGACAGATAGCCGAAAATACGTGAAGACATTTCTGTTTGCTGCCAGGAGCGGTTGATCAGACTGGTGGAAAGATGTTCAGTCCGAATGGCCTGGGCGTAATAATCCTGCATGAACTGCTCGACAGCCTGGGCCTTGCGCGTATCGCGGTAACCGAGAAAATGTGCAATCGCTTCCTGCTGGTCAAAATGCAGTTGATCGTTCTTGCGCTTCGAAAGATAGTGAAGCTCATTGCGGACCCGCCACAGGTAGTCCTGGGCAGCCTTGAATTCTTCCAACTCCTGTTCGCTGAGCACGCCTTTTTTGATAAGATCGCGCAGGCTAGCCGCTTTGAACTTGACGCGGGCCATCCAGAGCGCCGTGTGCAGATCGCGCAACCCCCCCTCGCCTTCCTTGAGATTCGGCTCCAGCATGTAGACCGTTGAGCCGAATTTTGCAACCCGGCCCTGGTGCTCCTCAAATTTTTCCTTGAGGAAAGCCTGGGTATTGCGACCAATGATCTGTTGGAAGACCTGACGTTCGAACTCAGCGTAAAGATCCTGATCCCCAACCAACAGCCGGGCATCGAGCAAGGAAGTCCGAATGGTGATGTCCTGCTCGGCCAGTGAGAGGCAATCGCGCGCCGTCCGCACGCTATAGCCGACATCCAGGCCAAGATCCCAGAGCAGGTAGAGCATTCGTTCGGCAACCCGTTCAGCCTGGTCGCGGTTGCGATCTCCGCAGTAGAACATCAAATCGATGTCGGAAAGAGGGTTCAATTCCCTGCGGCCATAGCCGCCGAGGGCAATTACTGCGGAACAGGGATACCTGCCAAAATCCGAATCCGCGATGAGGCATTGGTAGAGGTTCTGGATCAAGGCATCAGTCATGGTCGTGACGCACTCCACCACCTCGACGCCGCCAGCGCCACAACGATGCCGCTCATGGCACCTTTCGCGGTGATGCACCAGAAAATGTCTGGCTGCCTCGAGCAGGCTGTCCCGACGTTTCTCAAACGGCATGTCGCCGGCAATCATCAATTCAGATGCAAAAAAATCCGTGGTCATGGCTGTCTGGAGAACCTTCATCGCTTGGCAATCATCTTGTTGGCTTCGGCATAATGCTTGACCGCCTGCGCAATGGCGTCGACTGCCCGCTCCTGGTACTTGCTGCTCGTCAGACGCTTCTCTTCACGGGAGTTACTGATAAAGGCGGTTTCAACCAGAACCGACGGCATGGTTGCACCAAGCAGGACGTAAAAGGGACCTTGTCGCACTCCAAGGTCCTTGATCTGTCCGTAGTTCCTTCTCAGGCCGGTCACCAGACCCTTCTGGATCTCTGCAGCGAGCCGGCTCGACTCGTTGATCTTGGAATTGGCCATCAGGTCGAACAGGATCAGTTCAAGATCGGACACCTGCTTGAGCGACGTGCCATTTTCCCGGGCGGCCACCGCAGCAGCCTTGTCATTCTTGGAAAAATTCAAGTAATAGGTCTCTATACCGTACGGTTTGTGGCTGGTGTTGGCATTGGCATGCAACGAGATGAACAGGTCCGCCCCAACCTTGTTGGCAATGGCGGTCCTTTCTTCCAGCGGCAGAAAAACATCTGTGCTGCGGGTCAGGATGACCTCGCAGCCAAGTGTCGACTTAAGCTTCTTCGCCAGTTTTTTGGCCAGCGCCAGAGTGACATTCTTTTCATAGGTCCCTCCCGGCCCGATCGCACCCGGGTCACGACCGCCGTGCCCGGCGTCTACGACAATCTTACGCAGGGTTGTCGAAGCGGAGGTCTCGGGGACATGCAGCGGGGCCTTCTCGCGCGGGGCCTGATCCAGGACCTTGGCGATATCATCCTGGCTGCTCACTGAAAGGGTCTTGATTTCCGGTACAGTCAGTTTCGCAGTATCAACCAGTTTACTGCCCGCAATATCAATGACAATTCGGTAAGGATCCTCCAGGGGGAAGACCTTGTAATCACTGATACTCTCCAGATCCAGGACAACGCGAACCGTCCGGTCCTCGGGATGACCGGTCCTGATCCGCCGCAACAAGCCGTCATCGACGATCGTTGGATCCTTCATTCCCGGGCCAAGCACCGCCGGGGAGACATCAACATAGAGCCGGGGTGGAACTTCCCTGGCTTGGTCCGGCGGTAAGAAATGAGTAGAGAAATCACTCTTGCCGGAAAAATCGAGGACAATTCTTGTATAGCCGGGGTTAGACCAGAAACGCACTGCGGAAAGCTGTGTGCTGCCGGCTCCAGTCGGGGCCGGGGGCCTAGCATCCGCCTTGCTTTTCTTGGAGACCCGGGTCTTGACAACCTTTTTCGGCGGGGGTGCATATTTCGCCAACCTCTCCAGACGCCGCGCAGCCTGCCCAGCCATATCACCATGCGGGTACTGGTCCACCAGCTGCCGGTAGGTCAGGTAAGCCGCCGGCTTGTCGGCGAGGTTCTCTTCCAGCAAGGTTCCGGCATACAGCAGGGCATCATCAGACAGGGAACTTTTCGGATGAAGTTGGACCGTCTTGCGATAAAGGTCTACCGCCTGGGAAGCATCGGTTTTGACCCGGCTGATATTGTACAATTTCGCAGTGGTTTTAGCAGCCATGAACAGGGCGTCATCTGCACGCCCGGAGTTGGGGTAGCGCTCGTAAACCTTCTCAAATAGATCGAGAACCTTCTGCCACTGATCGCGATACAACTGCTTGCGCGCTGAATTCTGTAGCTTGTAGTAGGCGTCTCGAGCCTGCTGATAGCTGCGTTCGGCATCAGCGGCACCAGCTGCCGGTACCAACGACAACAGGAGAAGCATCAAAAGTGCGAGTCGCAAGAATAAGCGCATGAGTTAAACCAATTTCTTAAGTTTATCGAGCAAGTTAAGTGATTCCAGGGGAGTCAGGACTGAAACATCAATTTCAGACAACGTTTGCCGCAAAGGGTCATCCACCCGATCAAACAGGCCGAGCTGTGGAGCAGGCGCTGCCTGTGAATCCAGCATGGAACGTGCCAACCGCGGTGCTCCGGCTTCAAATTCTCCCGATTCCAGGTTGCGCAAAACCTCTTTGGCCCGATCGATAACGTCCTGCGGCAGACCGGCCAACCTGGCCACCTGAATTCCGTAGGAGTGGCTCGCGCCCCCCTTGACGATACGGCGCAGGAAGATAATCTGATCGTCCCACTCCTTAACGGCGACATTATAATTTTTAACCCGTTCCCTGGTCAAACCGAGTTCTGTCAATTCATGATAATGCGTCGCAAACAGGGTACGGGCCGCAACTGCCGGATGATCGTGCAGGTATTCTGCAACCGACCAGGCAATACTGATGCCGTCAAAGGTCGAGGTTCCCCGCCCGATCTCGTCCAGCACAATCAAGCTGCGCGATGTGGCATGGTTCAGGATCTTGGCGGTTTCAGTCATCTCGACCATAAAGGTGGACTGTCCCCGGGCCAGGTTGTCGCTGGCACCAACGCGGGTAAAAATCCTGTCCACGAGACCGATCCGTGCGGAATGGGCCGGCACCAGGCTGCCGACCTGAGCCATCAGGCAGATCAACGCCACCTGACGCATAAAGGTTGATTTGCCAGCCATATTCGGCCCGGTGATGATCAGAATCTGGTTCTGTCCTGTGTCCATCTCCGTGTCATTCGGCACGAACCGTTCGCCAAGATTCATCGCCTCGATGACAGGATGGCGGCCTTCCTGGATAACCAGATCAGTCGAATCGTCCATCTCCGGTCGACAGTAGTTCCTCTCGTGTGATAGTTCAGCAAAACCGAGCAGGATATCCAGAACGGCCAGTTGACCAGCAGTCGCCTGGATATTGGCGCCTTGTGCGGCAACCCGGGTGCGCACCTCCTGGAACAGCTCGTACTCGATTGCAACAACCTGCTCCTCAGCAGTCAGAACCTTTTCTTCGTACTCTTTGAGAGCCGGGGTAATGAAACGTTCCGCATTGGCCAGGGTCTGCTTGCGCTCATATTCCTCGGGAACACGATCCAGGTAGGAGCGGGTGACTTCAATGTAGTAACCGAACACCTTGTTGAAGCGCACCTTCAGTGAAGTGATCCCGGTACGAGCCTTCTCCTCCTGCTCCAGACGGGCGATCCAGCCTTTGCCCTCCCGACTGATCTGGCGCAGCTCATCCAGCTCTTCGTGGTAACCATCACATATCAAACCGCCTTCCCTCAGCACAAAAGGAGGATCATCGACGATTGCACTCTCGATCAGGGCTACCAGTTCGGGCATCGGGTCAATCTCGTTGCGCAAACTGACGAGCAACGGGTCAGAACTGGACTCAAGAAGATCCAGCACAACCGGCAACTTCTGCAGGGAGGTCCTGAGCGCAACAAGGTCTTTGGCATTAGCCGTAGCTAAAGCGATGCGGGCATTAAGGCGTTCAAGATCGTAAATACCATTCAGAGCGGCCCGCAGATCCTCACGCAGCAGGCTTTCGGAAACCAAGTCTTCGACCGCAGCATGGCGCTGCCGAATCATTTCCAGGTCGATCAGCGGGTGGGTGATCCAGTGGCGCAGTTTACGTGCCCCCATGGCCGTCACCGTGCGATCCAGGACCCCGAGCAAAGAGCCTCGCCGGCTGCCGTCAAGCAAGGTTCCCGTCAACTCGAGGTTGCGCCGCGTAAAATCATCCAGGACCATGAAATCGTGGGTCAGATAGGTCTTGAGTGGCTGAAGATGGGAAAGCGTCCCCTTCTGGGTTTCCTGCAGATAATGCAGGACCGCACCGGCCGCGGCCGTGGCCCCAGCCATTCCCTTGCAGCCGAACGCCTCAAGAGACGCGTTTGGGAAAAATTCACCGAGCAGCTGACCGGCCCGATCCTCGGCAAACACCCAGTCCGGCAAATAATTGACCACCAGGGGATTAAGGAGTGCATCCAGCCGGGCAGACAGGACGTCGCCCTCATCACCCTCCGGCAGCAGAACCTCCGTCGGGTTCCTTGATGACAGTTCACCGGCGAGCGCTTCGACACTGTCCAGTTCTGTCGTCCTGAATTCGCCGGTGGTGATGTCCACGAATGCCAGTCCCCAATGATCATCCCCAGCGGAAGCCAGGGCGAGCAGGTAATTGTTCTGCCGTGGATCCAGCGTCTCCGTGTCCACAACCAGTCCCGGTGTAACGATGCGGACCACCTCGCGTTTGACGATCCCCACAGCTTGCCTGGGATCCTCGACCTGTTCGCAGATGGCCACCTTGTGACCAGCCTGAACCATCTTGGCGATGTAGGGCTGACAACTGTGATAGGGAATCCCGCACAGAGGAACTTCTTCGGCCGCCCCCTTGTTCCGTGAAGTCAGTGTGATATCAAGTATTTTCGATGCGACAACCGCGTCTTCCATGAACATCTCGTAGAAGTCACCGAGCCGGAAGAACAGGATGGCATCCGGATATTCCGACTTGATCTCAAGGTACTGCCGCATCATAGGGGTGGTTTTGGACATAAAATCTCTTAGGGCTTCGCCCAGGGTTCGGGGTTGAAGCTTAGCCTATTACCCGTAGTGTGTTTCTAAAAAAACGGCCCTTTCAAGAGGTTCCAGGACCGTTTCATAAAACCAGATTTTTACCTGGCTATGTTAACAAACTGCCGTTCAGGCTGTAAACCTGAAATGACAGATGTCGGTTGCATCCGTGATGCTGGTGGATTATGTTTAAACGACTTAACTATTCAGCGATCTGACTAACCGCACAGCATGTGGGCTATAGCTGTTGCTTGCGGGAAGTTAAGTGACAACATTGGACGCAGGCAATGGCTGTAGCTCACATGCCCTCGCTGAGATACTGAATAGTTACTAAACGACTTAAATTTGAAGATGGAGTAGGAACCAGATGGCTGAAGCATCACCGAAAACACTCGATCTGAACAATCTGTCACAAAAAACTTTCAATATCTCAAATCTGGACGACGAGATTCGCGTCGACCGGCTCTGCGTTGATCTGCTCAGGACATTCTTCAACGCGCTTACGCAGCAGCCCGGGCAAAAACCTGAAGAAGTCGGCAACCTCTGTCGTGGGGCGGATTACTTCCTGCGCGAATTCATCATTGCCGACCGAAGGGAGAACCTGTTGGAAGTCACCGGGCGGCAGGTTCGCCAGTTTGCCGGGCATTGGTACATTGTTAAAAATCTTGAACCGAATATGAACGAACTCGGTTCGATCCTGGGTGGCATCTCAGTTCTCTACCCGTTCCTTGCCGAACACGCATTGATTGACAAAGATCAAGCTGATGAAATCTGTACGGCCTGCGCCGAACGTGACTGGTATCAGCAAAGGATCGAGGATTTCTGGGCGATCGAAGGCGATGGTTTTTTGCAATGGCGGAATGAGGTCCCTCTATAAGTGGCAATTTCTCCTAAAATAACCGCCGCCCGGGTCTCCATTATCACGGCTGTCTCCCTGGCTGTGCTCAAACTGGTTGCAGGTATTGTTACCGGCAGTCTGGCCGTTCTTACATCGGCAGTCGATTCACTACTGGATATCCTGATGTCCGGGGTAAACTTCGCGGCGATCCGTCATGCTGAGCAACCAGCAGATGAAAAGCATCCTTACGGTCATGGCAAGTTTGAAACCCTGGCGACTCTTTTTCAATCGATCGTCATTGCGGTTTCAGGGGGTTGGATTATCTACGAAGCAATTCGGAGGATTCTGCAAGGGACACAAGTGAGTCAGCCGCAGGGAGGGATAGCGGTCATGACGGTCAGCCTGTCCGCTTCATGGCTGGTCAGCCGCTACCTGAAACGGGTCGCCAAACAGACCGACTCCTCCGCCCTGGCTGCGGATGCGCTGCATTTTTCCATGGATGTCTACACCAACCTGGCCCTGTTGCTGGGACTGGTCATCCTGGCCTGGACCGGGCTGCCATGGATCGACCCGGCCATCTCGTTGCTGGTCGCGATCTACATCATCATCGAAGCGATCCGTCTGCTGCGCGGCGGCATTGGCGATGTCCTGGATGAACAGTTGCCTGCGGAGATCCAGAACCAGATCGAAGAGCTGATCGAAGACCACAAACACGAACTGTTCGGCTACCACAACCTACGAACCCGCCGGGCGGGGTCCCAGAAACTGATCGACTTCCACCTCACCGTCTGCAAACATCTTTCGGTGGAAGAAGCCCACCAAATCACCGATCATCTCGAAAAAAAGATTGCCGAGAGGATCAGCGGTACGGACGTTACCATACACGTTGAACCCTGCCGCAGACACGAATGCCCCGGACGGGAAATCTGTCCGACCCAGTCAATTCGGCCGATGCGTGAAGAGGATCATGATTGGTTGAAGCCAGGGACGAGGGACGCGTGCCGGAGAATCTTGAAGGATTAACCTTCAAGACTCCCCCGTCTGAACCCTTTGCAGGTCTTCGATCACCAGCTGGCTGCCTTCGCGACGCTCTTCTACTTCATCGAAAATGCGATTTGCCAACCCGGTAACCAGATCCACGGCTGTATCAATCTGCCGGGCACTTGACACCTGCTTGTCTGTCGCTACAACCATATCCTCAGTCATCGACTTAACCTGTTCGACAGCAGCAACGATACTCTTGGCCCCCTGCGCCTCCTCGCGAGAGGCGTTGGACACCTGCGCTGACATCTCGCCCAGTTCCTCGATTGACCGGGTTACTGATTCGACAGCACCCGATATTTCCTGGTTCGATTTGCGGATGTCGTGGGCCATCTCCATCGCCTCGACCGAACTGTCCAGGATCTGCTGCAGGGCCTGAGCCATCTGCCCACCCTGGTTCATGCCGTCATCGACCAGTTTGCGGGTGCTGCCTATATGATTAACGGTCGCCTTGGTGAAGTCCTGAATCTCTTCAATAATCTGGTTGATTTCTTCGGTCGATGTTGCCGATTCTTGTGCCAGCGCCCTGATCTCGTCAGCCACAACCGCAAATGAACGTCCATGCTCACCGGCCTGGGATGCGATAATCGCCGCGTTCAAAGCCAACAGGCTGGTTTTTTGCGTCAGATCAGTGATAACCGAAGTAATGTTACCGATCTCGCTGCCCTTGCGTGACAACTGGCCGACAATCTCCTCAGCTCTGGCTACCGAATCCTCGATACCCTGCATCCCCTCAAGAACCTGACCGACCGATTTGACACCATGTTCGGCCTTACCTTTGACCGTTTCCGACATGGAATGGGAACGAGTACTGCTCTCTTCGACTGCATTGACCGTGTAATGAATTTCCGTCATGGAAGAGGCAGACTTCTCAATGAAATCGTTCAGAGCATTCAGGTTGCCGGACACATGATCGATCGATACGGAGATCTGCCCGACCGAGGAAAGCGTCGCTTCGACCGACTCCTGGATTACTCCCGCCCCACCGGAAATATCGGCCGTTGCAGCGCTTGTCTCCCCAGTGGCGTCGAGCAAAGACTGGATCAGTTCAGCATGCTCCCCGCGGTACCTGAGAAAATCGGTAAAAGTCTGCTCGAGTTGCTGCGTCAACTTCCCCATCATTTCCAGCAGGTTGATCCTGGTCAGCGATGCGGAAACCTGATCGGCAAATAGCTTGACCGTATCTACATCGGTATCATCCATCTGCCTGTGCTTGTATTTGTTGTCCACAGCCAGCAGGCCAACAGCATGGTCCCGCACAATGATCGGACAGAGGATAAAACTACGCGAACGTATCTGTGGGATCGAGTCGTAGGGGGGCTTGAGGAGATAATCATCAGGCATTTTGCCAATGTCTTCGACAAAAATGACCTGGCGATCACGCATCGCCTTAAACAGGCAGCCCGCCCGCTCATCGAGGGGAATTGAGGTTCCGCTCGACGTGTTTTCGAGCTTAACGCCCTTGCTGACTGCAAACGTCATCTGCTCATCACCGGGGTCGGCCATCAGGATATTGACACGGTCGAAGCCGATCACCTCATGCAGACCACTGGCGGCCAATTGCACGACTTCGTCGCGATCGATAGTTTTTTGCAGGTCAGTATTGATGATGTGGAAGTTCTTGATGCTGTGGTCCAGGTCGCGGAAACGCCGTTCAAATACCGCCTTCTGTTCATCAATTTCGTGATTGAGAATATTAAGTTTGCGGGCCCGGTCATGTATCTGCTGGGTCGAACGGCCGATAAAAAACCCGAAAAGACCGAGGACGCCAGCCGTTCCGAGGCACATGTAGGTATAGAGTGCCATCTGCTGGGGAGAACGGACGATATCATCAACAACCTGGCTGCCCAGGCTTTCACCAGTTTTCCAGAACAGGATCAGCCGCAAAAAGATCCATC
Organism: Desulfuromonadales bacterium; assembly: GCA_030630015.1. GTDB lineage: Bacteria > Desulfobacterota > Desulfuromonadia > Desulfuromonadales > BM103 > JAQYVZ01. The sequence continues at coordinate 11,366 of DAOVNV010000017.1, forward strand.
CGAGCGGCGCCATGATGCCCAGGACCATGCCAAAGGCAGTATAAGCGAAGACGCGGCCCTTTTCAGTTCCAGCCTGGCCCAGATCATCCTTTACAGCATCGTCCTTTACAATCTCATCGTTCACTCAGAACTCCTGTTCATAAGAAATCCGGAAAACAACCTTCCAGGATCGGGTTTTTACTGAAGACCGCTCAGCGTCCAAACATGATGCCCAGAGCTTCGGCGGTCTTAACCAGGTCACCTTCAGGATCAATCAGATTCAACGCGTTGACCGCATCGCTGATATCGACATCAATCACGGACCTCCCACGCAAGGCAACCATCCGCCCGTATTTTTCCTGTTCAATCAGATCCACGGCTCTGACCCCGAAGCGGGAACCGAGAATCCTGTCAAAGGGCGACGGCGTTCCGCCGCGCTGAACATGTCCCAGCACCACCACGCGCGTCTCAATGTCGAGATGCCGGGTAATTTCGTCAGCGACAAACTGGCCGATGCCGCCAAGCCGCTCGACACCTAAATTGTTCTCGGCGGAAAGCTGCAGCGCCTTCTGGCCTGTCACGGGGAAAGCGCCCTCTGCCGTGACCACGATCGAGAACCGGCTGCCATGTGCGCGACGCCGCTCAATGGCCTCGTAAACCCCTTCCATTCGAAAAGGAATCTCCGGGATCAAAATCACATCCGCCGACCCGGCAAGGCCCGACTCGAGCGCGATCCAGCCTGCATCACGCCCCATGACCTCGACAACCATGACCCGATGATGACTCTCCGCCGTCGTATGCAAACGATCGAGCGCCTCGGTGACCACCCCGACCGCCGTATTGTAACCGAAGGTCACATCGGTACAACGCAGGTCGTTATCAATCGTCTTGGGAATGCCAACCATCGGCATGCCCTTGTCCTGCAGGGTCCGGGCGATTTTCAGGGTACCATCGCCCCCGACCGCGATCAGGGTATCAGCCCCCAGGCTGCGGAAATTGCGCACAACCTCGTCCGATACATCCACCAGACGCGTCTCGCCATTCTCCGTGATCGGATAGGAAAGCGGGTTGCCGCGATTACTGGTCCCCAAAATGGTCCCGCCACGCGGCAATATTCCACGCACCGACGCCAGGGTCAGTTCCCGCCAGCGGGGCGTACCAATCAGGCCGTCGAAGCCATCCTCGATGCCGATCACTCGCCAACCGCGCCGCAGAACTGCACTGCGCACCACCGCACGGATGACCGCATTCAATCCCGGGCAGTCACCTCCACCGGTCAAAATCGCTATAGTCCTACTCATAAGAACCTCATGGCGCTCAACACGCTACTTGCTTCTGTCTTTATGCTCTGTCGCAATCGCGAGTTTAAGGAAACCGGCATCTCTGGCTAAGTCCATCAAAGAAACGACGATCCCGTGCCGAGCGTCCTTGTCCGCCATCAGCAGGAAAGTCGTCTGATCGGCCGCAGCCCGGTGGTCACGCAGCAGAGACTTGAATTCCTTGAGCGAGAGACTGCTTTCACGATGGAAGATTTCACCCTCGCTTGAAAGGAAGATTTTCAGTTCCTTTGGCTCCCGGTCAATCGCCTGGGCGGACGATTCAGGGAGTTTGATAGACAGCCCCGGCGTTTCGATAAAAGTCGTGGAAATCATAAAAAAGATCAGCAGCAGGAAGACGACATCGACCATGGGTGTCAAATCGACACGTGGCGCTTCGGTCTGTTTGCGCAGAAACGCCATCTACTCCCCCAGAAGATCCACGAGGCGCAGAGAATATTCTTCCATTTCCATGGCCAGATGATCGAGGCGACCTGACAGGTAGCGATGCGCGAGGATAACCGGAATCGCGACAGTCATACCCGAAGCGGTGGTGATGAGAGCTTCGGAGATGCCGCCGCCGAGAGTCGCCGGTGTGCCCATCCCCTGTGTGGCAATCACATTGAACGCCCGGATCATGCCAAGTACCGTCCCGAGCAGGCCCATCAACGGAGCAATCGTGGCAATGGTTGCCAGGAGAGGCAGGAATCTCTGCAGAGGAGCCGCTTCCCGCCGGCCGGTCTCCTCGACAACGGCTTTGACCTGCTCACGGGCACGTCCCGCTGCTCTCAACGCGGACAAAAAAATATTCGCCATCGGTGTATCGGATTGATGGCAGACCGCCGTTGCTTCATCTAAACGACCCTTGGCGGCCAGCGGTTCCACCCGGTGGGCCAGGTCACGCACTTCGCGTCGTACCCGCGTATAGGTCCAGAGGCGTTCGAGAAAGATCCCGAGAGCCAAAACTGAACAAAAGGCGATCGGATACATCAGGTAGCCGCCCTTCTGAAACATTTCCCACATAATTTAAACCTCAATCAGGCTAACCGCCCTGTAACACCAGTGACAGGTGGCGAGTAGCGAGTGGCGCGAAAAACCAAAAACAAGCCAATTAGCAGCGTATAAAACTTTTACTTTTACAAGTGCTTTCGATTTTTCTCATTGCTCATTGCTCATCGCTCATCGCTCAGCACTCAACGCCTATCCAAAACGGATTAATTTTATGGTCTTTCCTTCTAGATTACAATGAAAACCGTGCGAAACATTCATTGAGTTGATGCCAGGTCGCGTCGAGATGTTCAGGGATCACGCGGACATCGGCAAAGATCGGCATAAAATTGGTATCACCGAACCATCTCGGCACGATGTGCTGGTGAATATGCTCGGCAATCCCGGCACCGGCAGCCTCACCGATATTCATCCCCAGGTTGAACCCCTGGGCTCCGCAACACGTACGCAACGTAGTTTGACAGGCGACCGTCAGGCGGTGCATTTCGAGCGCCTGATCAGGCGAAAGTCCGGCGGGGTCCGCCAGGTGCTGATATGGAGCCACCATCAAGTGACCGTTTGAATATGGGAAGCGGTTCATAATGACGAAACAGAATTCACCACGGAACAGGACCAGTCTTTCCTGATCCTTATCACGCTTTTCTTCGATGCAGAAAATGCATTCGTCCGCGCCGGACGACTTTAAATATTCCATGCGCCAGGGCGCCCAAAGTTTTTTCATAATAACCCCTTGGAAGCTTGTGGGTCGGGGTAAACCGCACACCCGGTCCCCGCACCGGCTTCTAATCAATCCGAATGATCTTCCCGCTTATTTTCTCCCCGATCTCCAGGATGCCAACACTGTGATACGGCGCCTGGCGTCGGTCAGTGGCGCTGCCAGGATTGAACAGGAGGATACCATCATGGAAACGGCACACCGGTCGGTGACTGTGCCCGAAAACAAGTACGTCCAGTTCTGCATCACTAAACTCGTTCAGCAGACGTTCTTCCAAGTCGTAAGATGCTCCCCAGCCGTGCATCAGGCCAATCCGTGCCGGACCAACCTCGATGACCCTCTTGTCCGGTATGCCCGGTGTGGCCGGATCCATGTTGCCGCGAACCGCCATCACCGGGCAGTGCGTAAAGCCCTGGAGAATCTCCGGAGCCACGACATCCCCGGCATGGAGGATCATATCCACCCCGGCGAAGTAACTGTCGGCCAAGTCGACAAGAAACGCTAGCGCCTCACTGGTCGCGGCAAGATGCGTGTCAGATAGGACACCTATACGATACATGGCAAAAGTTCCAGATCAACCCTCTCCCGCTAGCCGAAATTGCCAAAAACCGCCCAAGACGGCAGATTTCCGCCATCACCCCATTGTCAGTTTCTATCCCAAGTCAGCAAGAAAGCCTGATTCAGTCCTTGACCTTGCTGAAAACACTGCTATTTTTAAGTTTGTCTCTGTGTCGCAAACGTTTTCGCCTCGCACTGAAAATTGGCACTTACATTGCAAAATCAGTGTACCGGAATCCAATCTAAAATGATATTTTTCTTGACAAAATACCTGTCACAGCATTACAAACCTTTTACTCATACTAAAATATTTTATTCTGAAAAAAATTGCGAGAGTCACAGAATGGTCATGAAGGCTTCATGACCAGCGCTATCATCCGGTCTTGCCAGTCAAGACCAAGGAGGTCAAAAGATCATGTCGAAACGCCAGGATGCCTTGGACTATCACAGTAAGGGTCGCAAGGGTAAAATCGAAGTTATCACTACCAAACCGTGCAATACCAGCCGGGATCTTTCACTCGCCTACAGTCCGGGAGTCGCCGAGCCCTGCCTGGAAATTGAAAAGAATCCGAACGATGCGTATGAATACACTGCCAAGGGCAATTTGGTCGCCGTCGTTTCCAACGGCACCGCTGTGCTCGGTCTGGGTGACATCGGCGCCCTGGCCGGCAAGCCGGTCATGGAAGGCAAAGGCGTCCTGTTCAAGAGCTTCGCCGATGTTGACGTATTCGACATCGAACTGGACACCAAGGATTCCGACGAAATAATTCGCACAGTCAAACTGCTTGAACCGACCTTCGGCGGCATCAACCTTGAGGACATCAAGGGTCCGGAGTGTTTCTATATCGAGGAAGAGCTCAAGAAGATCATGAATATCCCGGTCTTCCACGATGACCAGCACGGCACTGCGATCATCTCCGCGGCCGGCATGATCAACGCCCTCGAAATAGTCGGCAAAAAGATAGAGGATGTCAAAATCGTCGTCAACGGTGCCGGCGCGGCCGGCATCGCCTGTGCCAACCTGGCCATCACGATGGGCATCAATAAGAACAATGTCATCCTGTGCGATACCAAAGGCGTTATTTACAAGGGGCGCACCGCAGGGATGAACGAATACAAGGAGCGCCTGGCAGCTGAAACTGATGCCCGCACCCTTGAAGATGCCATGAAGGGGGCCGATATCTTCTTCGGAGTCTCCGCTAAAGGCGCTCTGACCCAAGACATGCTGCGCTCGATGGCCAAAGATCCGATTGTCTTCGCCATGGCAAACCCCGATCCCGAGATCACCCCGCCCGAAGCAAAAGAGGTTCGCGGCGACGTGATCATCGGTACCGGCCGTTCCGACTACACCAATCAGGTCAATAACGTGCTTTGCTTCCCCTTCCTGTTCCGCGGCGCACTCGACACCCACGCCAGCGCGATCAACGATGAGATGAAACTGGCTGCTGTCAAGGCTCTTGCCGATCTGGCCAAAGAGGACGTACCCGACTCAGTCCGCAAAGCCTACGCCGGTGAAGATATCAAGTTCGGCCGCGAGTACATCATTCCTAAACCCTTTGATCCGCGCGTCCTGCTGCACGTCGCTCCGGCCGTAGCCCAGGCAGCCATGGACACCGGCGTTGCCCGCCGCCCGATCGAGGATATGGACAAGTACCTTGAACACCTTGAGTCACTGCAGGGCCGCTCCAAGGAAATCATGCGCGGTCTGATCAACAAGGCCAAGGCCAACCCGAAGCGCATCGTCTTCCCCGAAGGCGACGAAGAGAAGATTCTGCGCGCTGCCCAGATCATCATCGATGAGGGCATCGCCGAACCAATCCTGATTGGCGAAGAGGATGAGATCCGCGCCAAAATCGCCGAGCTCCACCTTGACCTGGACGGCATCACCATCATCGATCCGCGCAGCAATGAAATGCACGAGGAGTACACCCAGGCATTCTTCGAGATGCGCCAACGCAAAGGCGTCACCCTGGCAGAGGCTCACCGGACTCTGTCCAGGAACCGCAACTACTTCGGCGCCATGATGACGCAGCAGGGCGATGCGGATGCAATGCTTTCCGGCATCAACCACCACTACCCGGAAACCATCCTCCCGGCCCTGGAAGTCATCGGCAAGCAGGAGGGTCTTTCAAAAGTCCACGGCATGTACATGATGGTCACCAAGAAGGAAGCCGTGTTCTTCGCTGATACCACAGTCACCATCGAGCCGACCGCGGAAGAACTGGCCGAATGCGCCATTCTGACCGCCCAACAGGCCCGTCATTTTGAGGTCGAGCCGCGCGTAGCCATGCTGTCCTTCTCCAACTTCGGCAGCGCCATGCACCCGCTGACTGTCAAAGTCCAGAAGGCCACGGCCATGGTCAAGCAGCAGTGCCCTGATCTGGTCGTCGACGGCGACATCCAGGCCAACGTGGCGCTCGACCCTGACCTGGTCGAAAAGCAGTATCCTTTCTCAGAACTCAAGGGTGATGCCAACGTCTTCATCTTCCCGGACCTGCAGTCCGGCAACATTTCCTACAAACTGCTCAACAAACTGGGCGAAGCGGAAGCGGTCGGCCCGATTCTGATGGGCATGAAAAAACCGGTCCACGTCCTGCAGCGTGGCGACGATGTCTCCGACATTGTCAACATGGCGGCTGTCGCCGTAGTGGACGCACAGATAGCTGAAGGTTAGCAAAAAAGGCCGGGCTGAAAAGCCCGGCCTTTTTTTTTCGAGACGCGGAACGCGGGACGAGGGACGCGAAAACCCCAAAATAGAAACATCATCACTTTGGGGTCATGAAAGGTGAGACCGAGACGAGAAAAACAACGGGTAAAATGAAAAGTGAACTACCACGGGCTTACGCCCATGGCATCTTA
>DAOVNV010000006.1 GCA_030630015.1 Desulfuromonadales bacterium
CCTCGATGAACGTGGCGAATCGATCGTTGACTCTGAACGGCTCATGGCCGAGGTCATGGCCGGAGTACAGCCCGATGCTGCGGGAGAGAGACCTCCCGGTTTTGTTGATTCGGCTGCGGCAGATACGACCGCCAGTTTTGCAGAAATACCAGAGCCCCCCGGTCCCACTTTTTTGATTGTGGATGATGACCCGGCAACTGTCGAGAATCTGGCAGGTCTTCTTCAAGAGCGCAAGGCGAGGGTTCGCGCCTTTACCGGCAGCAAGGCCTTTCTTGAGGCCTTGAATGATGCGGACCCGGTTGATACCGTCCTGGTGATTGATCTGATTATGCCACGCAAGGACGGTAGCGGTATTCTTGGCGGGCTTGAACTTTTAGAGGATGTTCGGCACAACTACCCGGATTTCCAGGTTCTGGTCATGTCCGACCACCCCAGCCAGGAAGCTGAGCAAGGTGTCAGAAAACTTGGGGTGCCGACACTTCTGTCCAAGCCGAAAAAGATTGAGATTTCAGATTCGAAAGGCCAGGAGGGCTTGTCTGCACTGGTTGATATACTGATGTCGGTCGTTCGCCATGATGTCGAAGCAGTCGACGACTCCGGTCAGCTCTTCAATATAGGCGCTGAACTCATGCAGGAGATGGGCGAAGCGGCCGGTTTGGACCCTTCGCTGCCACAGCAATCTCCAGGTCTTCATTTGTTGCGCGGCATGCTCCAGGAATTGACCAACCCCTCCTTGGGAGGGGGCATTATCCTGCTGATCCTTCGTTTTGCCAGTGAATTGATGAACCGTGCTGTTATCTTCCTGGTGAAGGAGTCGGAGATCGTCGGTCTGGGCCAGTTCGGGATCGACCTGAAGGATGAATCCCCGGATATCAAGGTACGCAATATGCGTATTCCAGTGGACGAAAAAAATGTCTTCTCCCATGCGCTGGAGGATATGTCTCCAAGGAGCTTCCGGCCGACTGATGGCCCGTGGATCAACTATCTTTTCGATCAGTTGGGCGGAGACCGTCCCGAAGAGGTGTTTATCGGTCCCCTGCTGAGCGAGGGGCGTGTCGTTGCAGTGCTGTATGGGGACAACCTGCCGGATCAAAAGCCGATTGGCGATACTGAAGCTCTGGAAATTTTTCTGTCTCAAGCCGGGCTGGCCATGGAAAAAGCCCTGCTTGAGCGTCGTCTGATGACAGGTTAGGCGGCCGTGTAGCTCAGGGAGTTGCGTGCATTTGAAAAAGATACTGATAGCTGAAGATTCTCCGACGATGCGAGCCCTGATCGTCTCGACGATTGATGCCTTGGGCGATTATGAAACCTTTGAGGCTGCAAACGGGTTTGAGGCTCTGCGCCTCCTGCCTCGTGAAAAGGTGGATCTTATCATCACCGACATCAATATGCCTGATATTAATGGCCTGGAACTGGTCAGTTTTATCCGAAATAACGAGAATTACAAGAAAACGCCCTTGTTTATTATCAGTACCGAGGGAAGTGAACGTGACCGTGAAAAGGGCTTGGCCCTTGGGGCAGATGCGTACCTGGTCAAGCCGTTTACCCCTGATGAATTGCAATCCCTGATTCAGGAATATCTTTCCTGACTGGAGGCAGGTTTGTCGGATGATAGCAGATCGCAGGCTCTCAAAGATTTTATCGGAGAGACTGAGGAGATTATTGAGTCACTCAATCTCGACCTTGTGACTCTGGCGGATGCCGCTGATTCCGGCGATGCGGATCCAGACCTGATTAACGGTATTTTTCGCGGCGCCCACTCCATCAAGGGCTTGGCCGGGATGTTTGGTTTTGATGATCTCTCCCAACTGGCCCATCGTATGGAGAATCTGCTCGACAGCTTGCGGCTCGGCAAGATTGCGTTCAACCAGTCCCTGGTCGACACTCTGTTTTACTCGCTCGAACAATTGACCCAACTGATAAACGGGAAAAGTGAAGATGAGAGTTTTACTTTTGATCTCGCTCCCGCTTTCCAGAGGATTGACCAGATTTTGCAGGGCGATGCCCCGGAGGACGACGACCCTCTGGCGGGTTTGAATATCAGTGCCGACATCCTCAATGTCCTGACCGAGTACGAAGAGCACCGCTTGCTCGAGAATGTCCGTAAAGAACGTGCAATTCATCTGCTGAAAATTGATTTCGATCTTTCGAGTTTCGACCAGGATCTCGCTGAGCTGACCCAGCTGCTTAAGCAACAGGGGGAGGTCATCAGTACTTTACCGTCGGCTGGCGATATCGGTGACCGAATCTCTTTTCAGGTTCTTTTCGGGAGCAGTCTCAACAAGGTAGACGTCGCCGTCTTGCTGGGAGAGGATGATCTGGATATCAGGACATTCGGGGAATCTGAGCAACCGGCAGCCGCAGAAGAATTTGTGCTCGAAACTCCTGCGCCCGCTCTGTTTCCTGCTCCCGTCGAACCGGAAGTCGCCGTTCCCGGTTATACTGAGTCCGGCAGCAGTTTGCGCTCAATCAGCCGCACGGTCAGGGTCGATATAGACAAACTGGACTTACTGATGAATATTGTCGGTGAACTGGTTCTCTCGAAAAGTGCTATCGTGAATATTTCCGAGCGGCTCAAGTCCGTAGCCGGCAATGACATGTCTGCTGATCTGATCAAGGCGACCCGCGTGCTGGAGCGGCGTCTGGACGAACTGCAGAAGGGGGTCATGGACGTTCGCATGGTTCCGATCGGCCAACTGTTCGAGAAGATGTCCCGCATTGTGCGGCGTGTCTCCAGTGAGCAGAACAAAAAAGTCGATCTGGTCATCCAGGGGGCAGAAACCGAACTGGACAAGATGATCATTGAAGATATTTCAGATCCTGTGATGCATATCATCAGGAATGCTATTGATCACGGGCTGGAAACCCCTGCTGAGCGCCGTGCTGATGGAAAGCCTGATAAAGGCACAATTTCCCTGAGCGCTTCGCAAAAAGGCAACCATGTTGTTATAGAGGTCCGCGATGATGGCCGTGGCATAGATCCCCAATATGTGCGCCGCAAGGCGATCCAGCGTGGACTGATTGACGAACACCGGGAGTTGTCGCAAGAAGAAATCAGGGAGCTCCTTTTTATGCCGGGGTTCTCCACTCGCGACGAGGTCAGTAACCTGTCCGGCCGCGGGGTCGGTATGGATGTTGTCAAGAACAATATCGCCGCTCTTTCCGGAATGGTCGAGCTTGCCAGTGATGTTGGACAGGGGACTGCGGTCACCCTGACCTTGCCGATTACCCTGGCGATTATCAAGGCCCTGATCGTTCGGGTTGGAGACAAAACCTATGCGGTTCCGATCAACTCCGTTCTCGAGACCCTTATGCTTGAAGATGGCGAGATTCGTACCATCGAGAAATGCGAGGTTATTGAGTTGCGTAAATCAACTGTGCCCCTGCTGCGCTTGAATCGGGTTTTCGGGTTGCCTGACGTTAAGGATGATGTCGGGAAGCGTCTGTTTGTTGCCGTTGTCGGCCTGGCTGACAAGAGGATGGGGTTTGTTGTCGACGACCTGCTGGGCCAGCAAGACGTTGTTATCAAGTCATTGGGGAAAGCGCTTTCTTTTGTCAAGGGGATTGCTGGCGCTGCCGAGTTGGGCAATCAGAAAACCATTCTTGTCCTAGATGTCGCGGGCCTGATGAGTGAGGCGCTACGGAGCGAATCGTCTCTGCATGTATAAAGCATTCTACGGCCTGAAAGAGAGGCCTTTCAGCAAAACGCCGGATCCGCGCTTCCTGTTCTTGAGTCGCGGGCATCGCGAGGCCATGGCTCGACTGCAGTATGCGGTAGAGGAACGGGACATGGTTTTGCTCACTGGCGAGATTGGCTGCGGGAAAACCACCCTTTCGCGTGCCCTCATGGATGCCCTGGGCGAAGATTTCCGGGTGATCCTGATTGTCAATCCGAGGCTGACGCCTCTCGAGTTTTTGCGCAGTCTGGCGTATCGCCTCGGTATTCTCGAGCCAGCTCGCTTCAAGACAGATCTGCTTGAGCAGATCGGTGCGGCGTTGTTTGATTGTTTCGAAAAAGGTATCTGTCCGGTTGTGGTTGTAGACGAGGCCCAGTTGGTGCCTCACAGGGAAACATTTGACGAGATCAGACTGCTCACAAACTTTCAACTGGATGATCGCAATCTGCTCAGCGTGGTTCTCATGGGGCAGCCTGAACTGCGTCGTCGGTTGAAACACCGAGTTTATGAGCCGTTGCGGCAGCGGATTGGCATGCAGTACGATCTGCAGCCACTGAGCTCAGAGGAAACGTCTGAATATCTGGACTTCCGGGTCACCAGGGCTGGAGGAACGGCCGGACTTTTTTCCAGGGATGCGGCGGAGTTGCTCCATACCTGCTCGGCGGGGATACCCCGTCGGATCAATCACGCAGCATCACTGGCTCTTCTCGAAGGATTCGGGCGCGAGTCCCGCTTGATTGATCGGCAGATCATGGAAGCCGTTATGTGTGAACTCACTGGTGTTATGGAGGGTTGAAGAGGCTCAGACATGGATATAGCTGAACTTCGAAAAAAAGCAAAACAGGGTAAGACGGCTGATGCTGGATCGGATGTACCGGATGTTCCCGTCATGGAGCAAGAAGTGCCCAGTGAGGACCCGGCGCCTGCGTTTGCGGAGCCCTCTGTGGAATTTCAGGAAAACCTGGTGCCCGAAGCTGTCTCTGAGGAAGTGGCCGCGCAGGGTCTCGACAAGCTGTTCGGCGCTGAAACCTCTCTTGATCTGGCGACCGTCGAAAGTTATGATTCCGCCCTGGCTGCCGATGCTGCCGCTGCCGAAGAAGCTGTCAGGCAGTATCTCGCTTTCAATCTTGGCCCGGAAGAATACGCACTGGACATTCGTTCGATTAGAGAGATAATTAAAGTCAGGGAATTTACTGACGTGCCACGTGCTCCCGGTTTCGTCCTCGGGATTATTTCCCTGCGCGGCGTCGTTGTTCCGGTCTTCGACCTCATGGTTCGCCTGCGCCTGGGTCAGCCCGAAATAACCAGCAGCTCCCGTATAATCGTCTGCCAGGCGGGAGAACTGGTTGTCGGACTGCTGGTGGACAGTATTAATCAGGTCATCAAGCTTGGAGATGACGGGATTGAGCCCCCGCCGGCCGTATTGTCCGGTCTTGACCAGGATTTCATGACAGGCATCGGTCGCTACCAGGGACGGATGGTGATACTTTTGAATATCGATAATGTTCTCGATGTAGAACTGAACTGACGTGAAAGGGGAGAACCTGTGAATAAAAAGAAGATACTCATCGTCGAGGATGAAGAGAGCTTGTTGAAGTTGGAGAGCATCCTGCTGACTTCAAAGGGCTACCATGTCGAAGGGGCTGCTGATGGCCTGGCTGCCCTGGAGGCAGTAAAGAGGCTTGCACCCGATCTGGTCCTGCTTGATATCATGCTGCCCGAGATCGACGGGTTTGAAGTGTGTCGGAGAATCAAGGAAGATGCGGAAACCAAACATATTCCAGTAATCATGCTGACCGCCAAGAAGAGTCGTGAAGATATGGCTCGTGGCGAGCAAGTCGGTGCCGACTGGTATATAACCAAGCCGTTTAAATCGGCCATGGTTATCGAGACGATTCAGAGATTTATCTCCTGAAAGCGGCGGGTACTTTGATGGAAACAGCGACGACCGGAACGGTTCCGGAAGAGGGCCTCAGACAGGAGATTCAGCTCGCCTGTTTCAGGCTTGGTGAGGAGTTGTATGCCCTTGATATTATGAAAATCAAGGAGATCATCCGGCCCCAGAAACTGACTCCGGTTCCGAAGGCGCCGACATTTATCGAAGGTGTCATCAATCTGCGTGGTGTGGTCATCCCGGTTGCGGATATGCGCAAGCGGTTTGGTCAGCCCGTTGGCGAGGATGCCAGGAAGAATCGGGTTATTGTCTGTTCACTGGCCGGGAAGATCATCGGCCTGCTGGTTGACGAAGTGACCGAGGTGCGCAGGTACACCCGGCAGGACATCTCCCCGGCTCCCCAGTTTCTCAAGGGTCCTGACGCGGCATTTTTTCTGGGGGTGGCCCGGCAGGGTGATGATCTCATCATGCTCCTCGACCTGGAGAAGGTTTTGTCGTCGGTCGAAAAGATTGAGTTTGAAAAAATCAACCATGGCACTCCTCCCGGTTCCTAGTTCTCTCGATCGACCGCAATTCTACTTGTAGGTAATGAGCTGGCAGCCGCGAGGCTTATCAGCTCATTTTTTCCGGCTGATGCCGGTGACATTATTTTGAGGTTGTGAATGATTGTAAAATGCCCGTCCTGTGCAGCTCGCTTCCGGCTGGACCGAAAGAAGCTTGCAGGCAAACGGCTGACCCTGAGGTGCTCCCGCTGCAGAAGCCCGTTCAGGGTTGAACTGCCGCATGAGGCTGCAGGGGCAGGGGATTTTGGAACCAGGGTCATGTTGGCTCATTCCGATCAGGAACTCTGTCTGATGATGCAGGATATCCTGGTGAGAGCAGGCATGTCGGCCATGATCGCTCATGATGGTGATGCTGTGCTCGCCATGATGGAGTCGAATCCGCCCCAGGTCGCCGTGGTCGATGTCGCTCTGCAGGGGCTCTATGTTTTTGAGGTTGTTGAGAAAGTCCGGCAGCGACCCGGACTGGAAAACGTCAAGGTCCTTCTGCTTTCTTCTGTTTATAGTAAAACGGCATACAAGCGCTCGCCTTCGTCCCTCTACAATGCTGATGATTACATTGAAAAACACCATATTCCGGTGGACCTGGTTCCCAAGATCAACCATTTGATCGTTGATGCGGCGCCTGCCGGGAACCGCACGCTCAGAGGTGAGGAAGAACGGGCCGGTCAGGTGCTCACCGGTGTGGATTGCAAGGGGCAGCTCGATTTCATCAAATCTGTCAATGAGAAGATACAGACGGCAGAGGATTTGCAGGTAGAAGGCCGTGCCGACGGTTCCGATATAGAGCGTGCCCATCGGCTCGCCCGGATCATTGTTTCCGATGTTGCCCTGTATTGCCAGGAAAAGGTGGATGAAGGTATTCGCGGAGGCAACTGGGTGGAGCTTTTGTCTGCTGAGGTCAGGGAAGCCAGACGTCTGTTCCGCGAAAGATTTCCTGACCAGGATATCCAGAACGCCAAAATTCTTGAGAAGGCCTTTTTAGACCTGTTGCAACATCGCCAACAAGAACTGGATCTTTAAGTTTAAGCATTGCCGGTCTGACACCCGATTGAATGCGAACGGGGGGTTGAGATGGATACTTACGAACAGGCCGTTCAGGCCCTGAATTCTGAAGATGAAGAAATTCGCCTCCAGGGTTTGAAGTCTTTAGCTTCTGGTGAACCAGAGCAGATCCTAGGGCCGATCTTTCAGGCCTTTGGTGATACGAGCTGGAGGGTGCGCAAGGAAGCGATTGAAATGTTTTTGCGGCTGCCGATCAGCCGTGAACTGGTTGGCGAGATCGTTGAATTGCTGCACGCTGAAGAAAATGCCGGTTTACGCAACGCAGCAGTGGAAATCCTGGTTCGTATGGGACGGGAAGCTCTGCCGATGCTGCTTGAACAGGTGACCTGTCCGGATCATGATGTCAGGAAATTTATCGTCGATATTCTGGGTGAAATTGGTGATTCCAGCGCTATCCCGGCGTTGCTCAATGCCATGCGCGATGATGACAATAACGTCCTCGCTGCGGCGGCGGAGAATCTCGGTAAGCTGAAAGCTTCTGATGCGGTCCCGGTACTGCTCGATGCCATGCAGAATCCTGATGTCATGCTCCGTTTCACCATTCTCGAAGCCTTGGGCAAAATTGACCAGTCTGTCCCACTGTCCCGCCTGCTTCCTTTCCGGGATGAAAAGCTTTTGCGCAAGGCTTTGATCGACTGCCTGGGTAAAGTAGGAGATCAGACGGCGATTCCTGAAGTCATTGCAGGATTGTCTGATCCCATGCGCAACGTACGGAGTGCTGCGCTGCTTGCCATGATGGCCATGGCACAACGTTATCCCGATCAGATCCGTTCCACTCTTGCGGGTCATGATCTTCCGTCGACGGTGGATGCTGTTGCAGCTTTCCTGGCTGAAGGTCAGCCGGATACAATCAGGCGTGCTGCGGTGCGTGTTATCGGCTGGCTTGGCGACCGATCTGTTGTTGCAATGATGCTCGAACTGCTCGACCAGGAGACTTTGCAGCAGGAGGCCATGCATGCCTTGGTCGACACAGGCAAGAGCAACCCCGACAGCCTCGTCGAGGTATGGGACAGTACCCCGGACTCTCGTAAAGCTTATCTCGCCTATATTATGGGGGAGGCCGGCTGCAAGCAGGGGGTGCCTCTGCTGCGCAATGCCCTTGCTGCGGATGACAATGCTCTTCAGCAGATGTCTGCCCATGCTCTTGGCAATCTCGGCAGCCCAATAGCCATTGCGGATCTGGTCGCGTGTCTGGGTGGAACCGCTGAAAATGTTCAAGAGGCGGCCAGTCAGGCTCTGGTCCGCTTGGGAGGGCAATTCCCCGCGGAAACCTTTGACGCACTCAAGTCTTCCCTCGAGGAGGGGGATGCTGCCCAACGCAAGTTTACGGTCGAGGCTTTAGCCAATATAAACCATTCTGAAGTCCCGCAACGCCTCGGCATGGCTATGAAAGACGCCGCTCCTGAGGTTCGCAGGGCTGCGGTCAAGGCTTTTGAAGGGCGGGACTGCGGAGAACACCTCGGCAGCATCCTGCTCGCCCTGGCTGATGAGGACAGCGAGGTTCGGCGCACCGCCGTCGACATCCTTGCCGCATCGGGTGAGCCTGAGGTACTGGATGGTCTGCAACTGGCCCTGAGTGATAAAGATATCTGGGTTCGCGCCACTGCGGTCAGGGCTTTCGGACGCGTGGGAGGGATGGCAGTCGTCCCGCGCGTGGAGCAGGTGGTCAAGGACCCTGTTGGGCTGGTCAGTATCGCCGCTTTGGAAACCCTGGCTGACATTCTGGGGGAAAATGCGTGCCCCAATATCGTTGAGGCCCTCAACCACCCTGATGAGGAGGTGGTTTCCGCCGCCTTGAATCTGCTTTCCGGCTGCAACCAGACAGAGTGGTTTTCTGAACATGTCGAAGATTTGATTAATCATCCCTTTTGGGCTGTGAGGATCCATTTTATCCGATTCATGTCGACGTCTTTCGTTGATCGGGCTCGCCCGCTTCTCGAGCGCAGACTGGAAGTGGAAACCGAGGATCTTGTCCGGCAGCAGATTGTTGAAGCGTTAGAGACTTTGCCAACGCCCTGAAGATAGAGAAGATGCTGTTCCTTTCACCTGAAATTCCGATGAGTATGGACGAATTCCGTCTTTTGCGGGACTTCATTTACCAGCATTGCGGCCTTAATTTCACTGAGGACTCCAAGTATCTCCTTGAAAAGCGGCTGGGAAGGCGGTTGCAGCTCCACAAGCTTAAAAGCTTCAAGGACTACTACTACTTTTTGCGCTACAAGCCTGATAAGGAACAGGAACTTTCGGAAGTTGTTGACCTGCTGACGACCAACGAAACCTACTTTTTTCGTGAGGACTACCAGTTAAGAGCCTTTGCAGAAGAGATCCTCCCGGAAATCCGCAAACGCAAGGAGGCCACGGGCGACAAACAGTTGCGCATCTGGAGCGCTGGCTGTTCCTCCGGCGAGGAACCTTACACCCTGGCCATGATCCTGCTTGATCAAACCTGGCTCAGTTCCTGGCGCGTTGAGATCATTGGGACCGATATCAGCCAGAAAGTCCTGCAGATGGCTCGGCAGGGCGAATATGGCGAGACCTCTTTTCGGAATACCGACCAAGTTTACAAACGCCGGTTTTTCAGTGATGCCGGCGACAAATTACGGATCAAGGATGAAGTAAAGAATCTCGTGACGATCAGTCACCTTAACCTTTTCGACAGCGCAAGGATTACACTGCTCGGCAGGATGGATGTTGTGTTCTGCCGGAACGTCATTATTTACTTTGATCTCGACGGCAAGAAAAAGGTCATCGACAATTTTTTCCAGAGGCTTCACCCGGAGGGATACCTGTTGCTGGGTCACTCCGAATCTCTAATCAATCTCAGTACCTCTTTCCAGCTGCGGCATTTCCAGCATGATATGGTTTATCAGAAGTCCGCACTGCCGACCCCTTTAATCGGAGGTCGGCCATGAGCATCGGCAGGGTGAGAGTGTTGGTCATCGACGATTCGGCGTTTAACCGTCGTGCGATCGTAAAGATGCTCGAGTCGCTTCCGAACGTTGAGGTCATCGGGTACGCCTGTGATGGAGAGGAGGGGCTCCGCAAGGTGATTGATCTCAAACCGGACCTGGTGACGCTTGATCTGCAAATGCCGAGAATGGACGGATTTACCCTGCTGCGCATCGTGATGCAGAATCAGCCTACTCCGATTATTGTGGTTTCTTCTGTGTCCGGTGACGAAAATGTGTTCAAGGCACTTGAACTTGGTGCTGTCGAGTTCGTCTCAAAACCCACTGCCCGCGTCTCACCGACCTTGATGGATATCCGTGAGGAGCTGATTGAAAAGGTCAGAGAAGTGACCGGGGCGAACCTGAAAAATGTTCTGGCCAGAAGCAGTAGCCAGCCTTCAGTAAGGTCGCGAAAAACTCAGTCGGTTGCGCCGTCCCGCAGGAAGGCTCCGCCGTCAGATTTTCCGGTTGTCGCTATCGGTGCTTCAACCGGTGGACCGCCTGCTTTGCAGACCATCTTTTCGGCAATCCAAACTGAGGTTCCCGCCGCCTTTGCCGTCGCACAGCATATGCCTCCAAACTTTACAAAAGCCTTTGCTGATCGCTTGAATCGATTTTCGGCACTTTCTATCAAAGAAGCGCAGGAGGGCGATGTTTTACGTCCTGGAGATGTTTTGATTGCCCCGGGGGGAACAAATCTGGAGTTTGTCGAAAAGGGAGGTCGTCTCGTCGCAGAGTTGGCGGAACCGAAGCCCCATCATCGCTACGTGCCTTCGATAGATACTTTGTTTTCCAGTCTGGCGCCACTCTGTCGGGAGAGGCTGCTTGGGGTCGTTCTGACCGGGATGGGCAATGACGGTGCGCGAGGTGCAGTAACGGTTAAGGAGTGTCGGGGTTCAGTCCTGGCCGAATCTGAAGAAAGCAGTATTGTTTTCGGAATGCCCAAAGAAACCATTGCCGCTGTTGAAGTTGACAATGTCGTGCCCTTGTCGCAGATGTGCCGGGAAATCCTGCAATTTTGCAAGATTGTGAATTAGCCCGGCAAAAAACTGGAAATTTTTGTGCAGGATTGTTATTATCCCGAAGCTTCGTTTGTTCTCGGAGGGTGTCAGATGCCCTGCACATGATCGTTTTGTAAAGGAGACGATGGATGAGTCGTAGCAGCGACGACAACAATAATATATCTTCTCGCGGTGAAGAGTTTCTGCAGATCTTCAAGAAGGGTGCGGACTTTACTCATGAACTGCTCAAGGAGAACGAACGTCTGCGTTACCGTATGCTCAAACTGGAAGAATCCATCGCTCTCCCGGATGACGACGAGGCTGATGTTTCTCATGAGGCGATGCAGCTGCGCTTGAAAATTGAAGAGCTGGAAAAGGAAAAGGAGGAGATCCTCGGTCGGGTCAGGAAGGTTGAAGAGGAGAATGAGGATTTTGCGAACCGGTATGTTGAGATCGAAGAAGAGAACAACATGCTGGCCAATCTCTATATTGCATCCTTTCAACTTCACTCGACTCTCGATTTCAAGGAAGTCCTGCAGATCATCCTCGAGATCGTCATCAACCTGATCGGTGCCGAGGAGTTCGGGGTGCTTCTGCTCGATGAAAAAACGAATAAGCTCGAACCTGTTGCCTCCGAAGGGGTCTCTACTTCTGCCCTCCCTTCTATTCCAGTTGGTCAGGGGATCATTGGCGAAGCGACCGAATCGGGTGAGAATTATTTTATCGACTCTATGACGGGGTACCAGCGGGATTTCGAGAAGCCGCTTGTCTGTATCCCGCTTAAAATCAAGGAACATGTCATTGGTGTCGTCGTGATTTACAAGCTGCTGGTTCAGAAGGATGAATTCAACAGCGTCGATTACGAACTCTTTACCCTGCTGGCCGGCCATGCGGCGACTGCGGTTTTCTCTTCGCGGCTGTATTCCGATTCGGAGCGTAAGCTTTCGACCATTCAGGGATTCATTGACTTGTTGACCAAGTAGTTTGGAGGGTGTTGATGGACGTCTATAAAGTTCTTGTTGTTGAAGATTCACCCACCATGCGGCAACTGATTGTTTTCGCCCTGAAGCGGATCCGAGGTCTCAGGATTATCGAGGCCAATGATGGTGTTGATGGTTTGAAGAAATTGAGCTCGGATACGTTCGATCTGATTTTAACAGACATCAATATGCCGATCATGGATGGGTTGAAACTGGTCAGCATGGTTCGTAATAATCCAAAGTATAAAGAAGTTCCGATCGTTGTCATCACTACTGAAGGGGCCGTTGAGGATCGGGAGCGCGCCCTGGCTCTCGGCGCCAACGAATACATTACCAAGCCGATTCAGACAACCCAGATTCTTGACGCCGTCAAGCGACTACTGTCTTTATGATTGTGTGTCAGCCTTAAACAGGAGGTTAGTTTGTCCAAAGAAGAAGCCATAGAAGTTGAAGGTACCGTCGTAGAGCCGCTTCCCAACGCAATGTTCCGGGTAGAACTCGATAACAGTCATGTTGTTCTGGCACATATTTCGGGAAAGATGCGCAAGTATTACATCCGTATCCTTCCTGGTGACCGGGTTACCGTCGAGTTGTCGCCCTACGATTTGAGCCGCGGAAGAATCACCTATCGGGCCAAGTAGTTTTTCAAGTTGGCTTGCAGGGCGGGTACTGCTCGCCCCGATTGCCGCAATAACTGCACGATTAACCGGCGCATGCCGGTTTTCATGTTTCAGGCAGCAACGACTGCGGAGGTATCATGCAGGAGCGTTACAATCCGGCGGAGATAGAAAAGCGGTGGCAGGAGACCTGGGCGGAGCAGTGTGCGTTCCGGGCCGAAGAGGATCCGAACAAGCCCAAGTATTATCTCCTTGAAATGTTCCCTTACCCTTCCGGACGCATTCACATGGGGCACGTACGCAACTATTCGATAGGTGATGTTGTTGCCCGCTTCAAGCGACTGCAGGGTTATAATGTCCTGCATCCGATGGGCTGGGACGCCTTTGGTATGCCTGCTGAGAATGCGGCAATTCAGCACGGTACCCATCCGGCGATCTGGACTGAAGAAAATATTACCAATATGCGGGCTCAACTCCGCAAAATGGGTTTCTCCTATGACTGGGACCGGGAATTGGCAACCTGCTCACCAGACTACTACCGCTGGGAGCAGTTGATCTTTCTTAAAATGCTGGAGCGGGGGCTTGCTTACAAAAAAAGTGCGGCCGTCAACTGGTGTCCTGATTGTGAGACGGTCCTTGCCAACGAGCAGGTTGAGGACGGTTGCTGCTGGCGTTGCGACAATGCCGTTGAACAGAAGGAACTGAACCAGTGGTTCTTCCGGATCACCAATTATGCCGACGAACTGCTTGCTTGGACAGATAAACTGCCTGGCTGGCCGGAATCCGTACTGACCATGCAGAGGAACTGGATCGGTCGTAGCTACGGTTGTGAGATCGAATTTCAGGTCGTTGGGTCAGATGAGAAGCTCCGGGTATTCACCACCCGACAAGACACCTTGGCCGGGGCAACGTTCATGAGCCTGGCACCTGAGCACCCCCTGGCTCTTGCCCTGACAACTCCGGAGCAGCGTGAGACAGTTGAGACATTCATCGAGAAGGTCGGCAAGGTTGAAAAAATCGATCGAACCAGTGATGACCTGGAAAAAGAAGGGGTGTTTACCGGCAGCTATTGTCTGAATCCCCTGACCGGTGCAGAAATCCCGGTGTTCCTTGCCAACTTTGTCCTGATGGACTATGGAACGGGGGCGGTTATGGCGGTCCCGGCCCATGATCAGCGCGACTTCGACTTTGCCAGAAAATATCAACTTTCTATCCAGGTTGTCATTCAGCCGGACGGGGATCAGTTAAATCCGACGACCATGGAGGAAGCCTGGGCCGGGGAAGGGCGGATGGTTAATTCCGGTCAGTTTGACGGGCTGTCGAATGATGAGGGGAAGCAACGTGTGGCCGAATACCTGGAGGGCCAGGGATTGGGAGTGCCGACTGTCAACTACCGTCTGCGCGACTGGCTGGTCTCGCGGCAGCGTTACTGGGGGACGCCGATTCCGGTTGTCTATTGCGATGCCTGTGGTGTCGTGCCTGTTCCGGAAAAAGATTTACCGATCATCCTGCCGACTGATGTGGCTTTTTCTGGAGAGGGTGGCAGCCCATTGAAGAGTCTGGCCAGTTTCTTCGAAACAAGCTGTCCCAGCTGTGGTCAGCCTGCTCGACGCGAAACGGATACCTTTGACACTTTTGTCGAGAGTTCCTGGTATTTCCTGCGGTATGCCAGTTCCAATTATGACCAGGCTCCGGTCGATCGGGACGCCGTTGATTACTGGCTGCCCGTGGACCAGTACATTGGTGGTGTCGAGCATGCGGTTCTGCACCTGCTTTACTCGCGTTTCTGGACAAAGGTTATGCGAGACCTCGGTATGGTCGGTATTGATGAGCCGTTTGCAAATCTCCTGACCCAGGGAATGGTTTGCAAAGAGACCCGCTCCTGCCCGCAACACGGCTGGCTTTACCCGGAGGAGATCGATCCGCAGGACCGATGCATGAAATGCGGTTCCACCGTTGTTGCAGGCCGCAATGAAAAAATGAGCAAATCAAAGAAGAACGTGGTCGATCCGGACGGCCTGATCAGTCGCTACGGGGCCGATACGGCGAGGCTTTTTACCCTTTTTGCCTCCCCGCCTGAGAAAGATCTGGAATGGAATGACCAAGGTGTTGAAGGGTGCTTCCGTTTTCTCAACCGGGTCTGGCGTCTAGTGTATGAGAACTTGGAAACGATTGCAGCGATAGATGCCGTTGTCCCTGACAGTCTTGATGAGAGAGCTCGTGAGCTACGGCAGCAGATTCATAAAACTATCAAGAAGGTTACCGAGGATATTGACGGAAAGTTCCATTTCAATACGGCAATTGCTGCGATCATGGAATTGGTCAATGCTATTTCTTCTTTTGACGCCAAGGCTGATCATCCTGCGGTGATGCGCGAGGCTTTCGAAATGGTTGCCCGTTTGCTCGGGCCATTTGCTCCGCATTTTGCTGAGGAACTGTGGCAGTACTTGGGCCACGACCAGAGGTTGGATGCTTACGGTTGGCCCGAGTGGGATGAAAAGGTCCTGGTTTCCGAGACAGTTCTCATCGTGGTGCAGGTAAACGGCAAGGTGCGAGGTAAAGTGACCGTGCCTGCAGATGCTGACCGCAAGGTTGTGGAAGAAACAGCACTCGGCGATCCCAATGTTCTGCGTTACCTAGAAGGGAAAACCGTTCGGAAAGTTATTGTTGTTCCCGGAAGACTGGTTAACGTGGTGGTTTCATGATGAAACGATTTCTTACTTTCCTGATGTTTGTCCTGCTTGTCACTGGTTGCGGCTATCATGCCCCAGGCCATGATGAGAGTTGGGTCGGTGGGGGCGGTCAAACGCTTTTTGTCGATCTGTTTGCCAACCGGACCCCTGAACCCTATCTGGATAATTATGTTACAGGAAGTGTTGTTCGGCAGTTGGCCCGCTCGCGCCTGGTCGAACTGACCGAGGACCGGAATCGTGCCGATCTGCTCTTGACGGGGGTCATTACCCACTTTGACAGCTCGGCGACAGCTTATAACCGGGTGGATCGAATCAGTGACTACCGCATCTCGATGCGGGTTTCCGTTCGATTGTCAGATCGTGTGTCAGATCAAGTTGTCTGGCAAGATGAGTTACGTCTCAATAAAACTTATCAAGCGACCACGGACAAGAACCTCCAACTCGAGGGGCGGTCGCTGGCGGCTCGGGAAGCTACGGACCGCCTGGCGGAAGATCTTTATGCGCGTCTTCTGGATGCATTTTAAAAGCTGAGTGCGAATCTCCCGCAGTTCTGCTGCGGGGTGAATGTCCACCTGAGCCCTCATGACCCTTAGCGATCTCAAACAGGCATTAAAGGCTGACAAGATTCCAGAACTCCTCTTGTTGTATGGGGAGGAGGCCTATTTTGTTGAGGAGACTGTACAGCTGGTCTGTGATGCTGCCGTTGCTCCCGAAAATCGAGATTTCAACCTGAACCATTTTCTCGGTCGCGACTTCAAGCCTTCTGAACTGATTGAGCAGGCGCTGACCTTCCCGGTTTTTGCACCTCACCGGCTTATTCTACTCAAGGATGTTCATGAGGCTTCTGCTGACCAGCTTGAAATCCTGATACCCTACCTGGAAAACCCGGTTCCCGAAACGATTCTGCTGGTAACGGGCAACAAGATCGACACCCGCAGGAAGTTTTTCAAGAAATTCAAACAGCTTGGAGTTGTTCTCGAGTTCCGGCGTATTTATGATAATCAACTCCCCGCCTTGGTACGTGATATTGCACGCGATCTGGGTGTTAACTTTACCGGTGCTGCACTGCAGCTTTTCTGCAAGCGGGTCGGCACGAATATGATCGAAACGAGGGGCGAACTTGAAAAACTGATCAGTTATCTGGGGGAGAGAACCCTGGTCGAGGCAGAAGATGTTTCGGCTATTGTGTCGGACACCAGGATCGAAAGCGTTTTTGATTTGACTGACGCTCTTGGCGAGGGGAATAGGGGCGAGGCCCTGCGATTGCTCAACCGACTGTTAGATGAGGGGCAAGCCCCGCTGATGGTGCTGGCCATGCTGACGCGGCACTTCCGCCAGCTCTGGAAGGCGCAGGAACTGACTGCACGGGAGACTCCCCACAAGGAGTTGTCTCGAATCGTTGGTATCAGCCCCTATTTCCTGAAAGGGCTGATTAGACAATCTGGTTTCTATTCTACAGAGGATTACAGGAGGATTTTCGACCAATTTCTTGAGACGGACCTAGCATTGAAGTCGAGTGGTGGTGAGCCCCGCATGCTTCTGGAAAGCCTTATTGCCAGCATCTGCGGTTATGGGCGGGGTGAATTAGAAAGGGTGTCCCGCACATAAAAAAAAGGGCGACGAGCGCCCCCTTTCTTGATATGTTTTGATCCGTTCCAATCGTGTGAATCAGTCCTCAGCAAGCGCGTTGACGAGTTTGTTCAGGCGACTGATCTTGCGGCTGGCGGTTGCCTTGTGAATAACGCCCTTGGTTGCTGCTTTGTCAATATAGGGGACTGCCTTGGCCAGAAACACGCTCGCGTTTTCTTTGTCGCCTTCCGCAACAGCTATACGAACCTTCTTGACGTAATTGCGCATAGTCGTGCGAATATGGGTATTCCGGGCATTCCGGATCTTGTTCTGACGATTGCGTTTCAGTGCTGACTTGTGAATTGCCACGTTGTTGCCTCCAGATAACTTGAGATTTACATTATTTGAACGTCAGCGTTTTATAGCACCAGGGATAACATCAGTCAAGATAAAAAATCTCCAATTATTTTAGAAATATTGCGTAATTCAGGGCTGTTACATGGGTTTAAAGCTGGATTAATGAAAAATAATCCTTCGGCTGCATCGGAAAACTGATGGCGAGTGAACAACGACAAATAACCAGGGCAACCGGGGTGCTGGCTGTGGCAACCGCTCTCAGCAGGTTCGCCGGCTTGGCCAGGGATATGGTGATTGCTGCCGTTTTCGGTGCCGGTTTCGTTACAGATGCTTTTTTTGTCGCATTCACCATTCCAAACCTGTTGCGCCGGTTTTTTGCGGAAGGTTCCCTGACCGCCGCGTTCGTACCCACCTTTTCCGAGGTTTATCATCAGGAGGGCCGGGAGGCCGCCAAGCAGATGTTCCGGGTCTGCTGGACCCTGTTGCTATTGATTCTTGCCGGGGTAACCCTGCTGGGAATTCTGGCGTCGCCCTGGGTGGTTAAGGTAATCGGTTGTGGTTTTGCGGGGGTCGAAGGCAAACTGGCCCTGACCGATTTACTGAACCGCATCATGTTTCCATACATCTTTTTCGTCAGTCTTCTGGCCCTGCTGGCCGGAGTTCTGAACGTTATGGGGCATTTCCTGCTGCCCGCGCTTTCTCCGATTTTGCTGAATCTCGCTATGATTGGCAGCGCCCTGGTATTTGCACCCCGCTTCGAGCAACCAATCCTGGCTCTGGCTTTTGGCGTCCTGATCGGCGGCGTGGTGCAATTGCTGATACAGTTCCCGGTTGTTTATCAAAAAGGTTTCGACCTGAAACCCAGTTTCAATTTTGGCCATCCACGGGTTCGGCAGGTTGCCCGCCTGATGGTGCCGGGTATTGCCGGGGTTGCCATTTACCAGATTAACGTGATTGTCACGCGTATTCTGGCCTCGTTTCTGCCTGAGGGCAGTGTCTCCTGGCTCTACTATGGACAGCGATTGTTCGAATTTCCCCAAGGGATCTTTATTGTCTCCTTGGCTCAGGCTGTCTTGCCGAGCATGAGTCGCCAGGTTGCTGCTGATGATCACGCGGGTTTTTTGGATTCGCTGCGTTTCTCCCTGCTGCTGATTGTCCTGGTTGCGCTGCCTGCATCAGTCGGATTGATCCTGTGTGCTACACCTGTCTACAGCTTGTTTTTCATGGGGGGAGCTTTTACTGCTTATGATGTTGAGCAGGCGGCTCTGGCACTGTCATGGTTCGCACCGGGCCTTCTGTTTGTGGGAGTGAGCCGAATTGTTGCGCCAACCTTTTATGCTCTAAAAGATACCCGGACGCCCGTACTGGTTTCTTTCTGGACCCTCCTGGTCAATGCCGGCCTCGGTTATTACCTGATGGGTTCGCTGCAGCATGTTGGCTTGGCCCTGGCCCTGACGCTGGCTGCTGTATTTAACGCCATGGTCCTGATGTTCATCCTGTCAAGGCGCGTGGGTGGTTTCGGTGTTGGTCGACTCGCAATTAATCTGCTGCGTCTTCTGCCGGGACTCGCACTGATGTCGATCATCGTGTACGAGATTCTCGATCCGGTCGACTGGTTGGTTGCCGGCGCTTTTTGGCCTCGACTCGGGGTCCTTCTAGCGGCCGTGTTCGGAGGAGTTCTGGCCTATGCATTTGGCTGCTGGGCCTTCGGGGTTGAGGAAATCCGACGCTGTGGCAGTTTCCTCATCGGAAAACTTGTCAGGCGTCGCGCAGATGGCCCGGCAGCTCGTGACTCAGCCGATTGAAACTGCAAAAGTTCTTGACAGGCCTCAGATTTTTCTGTTAATACTTAGCCGCATTTTGGGTGTAGGCACGTAGCTCAGTGGGAGAGCACTACCTTGACACGGTAGGGGTCGGCGGTTCAATCCCGCCCGTGCCTACCATTTCCTGCCCCAACAAGACACGCAGAGGCATCCCCGGATGCCTCTTTTCATTAAATGGATCCAGTCTGCCCGTGAGTAATCGGCGGATCCAGGTTAAAGGAAAGCCCCATGTCGAAAGTCAAAATCACGTTGCCCGACGGGACCGTCAAAGACGTTGATCAGGGGACCACGCCTCTGGATATTGCGCTTTCCATTGGTGCGGGCCTGGCCCGGCAGACAGTAGCGGCCCGTCTCGACGACTGTCAGGTTGATGCCACTACACCGATTCAGCAGGACTCCAGTCTTCAACTGATTACCCTGAACACCCCGGAAGGGC
The DNA here is from genome assembly GCA_030630015.1 of Desulfuromonadales bacterium. Classification (GTDB taxonomy): domain Bacteria; phylum Desulfobacterota; class Desulfuromonadia; order Desulfuromonadales; family BM103; genus JAQYVZ01. The sequence continues at coordinate 19,621 of DAOVNV010000006.1, forward strand.
TGGAGATCTACCGGCATTCATCTGCACACTTGATGGCGCATGCCGTCAAGGAACTATTTGGCAATGACGTCCAGGTGACAATCGGTCCAGCCATTGAAGATGGCTTCTATTATGATTTTTTCTGTGAAACGCACACCTTCAGTCCTGACGACTTTGAGTTGATTGAGAAGAAGATGGCTGAGTTGGCTTCAGCTGATCTCCCTATTGTTCGGGAAGTGATGAAAAGGGATGACGCCATCGCCCTGTTTCGCGGTATGGGCGAAGACTACAAGGTTGAGTTGATCCAAGACCTTGAGGTAGAAGAGGTTTCACTGTACCGCCAAGGGTCGTTTGTCGATCTTTGTCGTGGACCTCACATCCCGTCCACTAAAATGCTCAAGGCATTCAAACTGACCAGTGTAGCCGGTGCTTACTGGCGTGGCAGCGAAGACAACGCCATGCTGCAAAGGCTGTATGCGACGGCTTTTCCTGACAAGAAAGAACTTAAAAAGTATCTGGCCCGGCTTGAGGAAGCCCGCAAACGTGACCACCGTAAACTGGGTAGGGAGCTTGATCTTTTTTCGTTCAGTGATGAAGCTGGCGCAGGTCTGGTGATCTGGCACCCCAAGGGGGCCATGCTGCGGACCCTGCTCGAGAATTTTGAGCGTGAGGAACATCTCAAGCGTGGTTACGAGCTTGTTGTCGGCCCCCAGATCTTACGGACCGAACTCTGGCAAAAATCCGGTCACTTTGACAACTACCGGGAAAACATGTACTTCACCGAAGTTGATGGCCAAAGCTATGGCGTCAAGCCGATGAATTGCCTGGCCCACATGTTGATCTACAAATCAAAGCGCCGTTCTTACCGTGACCTGCCGCAGCGTTATTTTGAACTCGGAATGGTTCATCGCCATGAAAAGAGCGGTGTGCTGCATGGCTTGTTGAGGGTGCGCGGCTTCACCCAGGATGATGCCCATATCCTGTGTACGCCTGAGCAGTTGGATGGAGAGATCAAAGGGGTCCTGAAATTCATACAGGATGTCATGGGCGTCTTTGGTTTTGAATACGAACTTGAATTGTCTACGCGGCCGGATAAATCGATCGGTTCTGAAGAGGACTGGGGCCGGGCTACTGCAGCGTTGCAGAGTGCTTTGGACGACACTGGGCTGCCCTATGATATCAATGAAGGGGACGGCGCTTTTTACGGTCCCAAGATCGATATCAAGATCAAGGACGCCCTTGACAGGAAGTGGCAGTGTGCTACAATCCAGTGCGATTTTACACTCCCGGAGCGCTTCGATCTGACCTATATAGGAAGTGACGGCGAGAAGCACCGCCCCGTTATGCTCCACCGGGTGATCCTCGGCGCCATCGAGCGTTTTGTTGGCGTGCTGATCGAACACTATGCCGGCAACTTTCCTCTCTGGATTGCGCCGGTTCAGGCCAAGGTTCTCAACGTGACGGACAACCAGGCCGCCTATGCCCAGCAGGTATGTGACCAGTTGCGGCAGCAGGGGGTCAGGGTTCAGGCCGATTTGCGCAATGAGAAACTTGGTTTCAAGATTCGTGAAGCCCAGATGGAAAAAGTTCCCTACATGCTGGTTATCGGAGACAAGGAAATGGACGCCGGAACCTTGTCACCCAGGCATCGTTCCGGAGAGACTCTGGATCCGGTGAATCCGGCTGAGTTCGCTGCGTTTGTCAAGGAAGAATGCAGACAGTACCGCTAAGGAGGTGCGTCATAAGCAAGGACAAGACCAATATCAACCGTGCCATTCGAGCTCGTGAAGTCAGGGTTGTCGACGATGAGGGCGGACAACTTGGCGTAATGGACCTCGAGAGCGCCCTCGCTGCCGCTGAAGATCGGGGGATGGACCTGGTCGAGGTTTCTCCGAATGCTGAGCCTCCGGTTTGCCGGATTATGGATTACGGCAAATACAAGTATCAGCAGAGCAAGCGCGCGGCTGAAGCGAAGAAAAAACAGGTCCGGGTCGAGATCAAGGAAGTTAAAATGAGGCCCAAAACGGAGGAGCATGATTTTCAGTTCAAACTGAAGAATGCACGCCGTTTTCTGGAGGCCGGCAATAAAGTCAAATTTACCATCATGTTCCGGGGACGTGAAGTCACCCATCCGGAATTCGGACGCAGGTTGCTGGCCCGACTTGTCGAGGAGGTTGCTGACCTCGGACAGGCCGAGACTCATCCGAACATGTCCGGTCGGTTCATGTCTATGGTGGTTGCACCAAACAAGAAGTAATTCGTAATTACAGCTCTCTACGGTGTGAATGGCTGGCGCCCACAGAAAGGTCGCCACAGTGCTGTTCACACCGAGTATTTTTTGAAAAAGGAGATGGCAGATGCCTAAAATCAAAACAAACCGTGGTGCAGCCAAGCGTTTCAGTAAGAGCGGCACCGGTAAAATTCGTCGTCATAAGGCTTTTACCAGTCATATTCTGACTAAAAAATCAACGAAACGTAAGCGCGGTCTGCGTCAGGCCACCCTGGTGGCCCCGAGTGACACCAAGAATATCAGCCGTTTGATCCCTTACATTTAAGTTGAAACTGTATCCGTGAACTGAGGGGCCAGGTCTCCCCCTTCAGATCCGGCAGCGGGTCAGTCCCGCAACGACAACCCTTGAAGGAGTACAAGTCATGCCAAGAGTAAAAAGAGGATTCAAAGCGAGACGCAGACGGAACAAGGTTCTTAAGCTGGCCAGGGGCTACAGGGGCGCCCGCAGCAAACTGTTTCGGAGCGCGACAGAAGCCGTTGATCGAGCCCTTAGTTATGCTTACCGTGATCGGCGTGTGCGTAAGCGTGATTTCCGTGCATTGTGGATTGCCCGTATTAATGCCGCCGCCAGAGAAAATGGCCTTTCCTACAGTCGTTTGATTCACGGTCTGAAGCAGGCTGAGATTGCAATCGACCGAAAGATCCTGGCGCAGTTGGCTGTGACAGATCCGGGTGGTTTCGGCAGCATTGTCGAAAAGGCAAAATCCCAGCTCCAGTAACATTCCAGTAAAAAAAGATGGGGCTCGTCCCCATCTTTTTTTTTGCATGAGTCAGCAGGCGTTAAAGGTCTTCGGTCCTGATTTGCCTGCTTTGTGCAGTCCATGCCCTCTCTACATCTAAAACCTCAAACTGTAGTGATGACTTATTATGAAACAGAAACTCGCCGGGATTGAACAGGCCGCTGCAGCAGCAGCTAAAAATGTTTCCTCGGAGGCTGATCTTCAACAGGAGCGTTCCCGCTTTCTGGGTCGCAAGGGTGAGCTGACGGCTATCATGAAAGGCATGGGGCAATTGACTGCCGAGGAGCGACCCGTTGTCGGGGCTCTGGCCAACGAAGTCAAGGTTCGCCTGGAGGCTCTTTTCTCTGATCGACAGGAAGAATTGCGCCTTGAAGGACTCGAGAGGCAGTTGTTAACCGAGCAGCTTGATGTCACATTGCCGGGCCGGCGTTTTCGCAAGGGATACAAGCATCCGATTGTGAAAATCACCGAAGAGGTGACAGAAATTTTTTCCGCCCTCGGATTTGGCGTTGCCGAAGGGCCGGAAGTCGAAAAAGACTTTTATAACTTCGAGGCTCTGAATATCCCAAAGGATCATCCTGCGCGGGATATGCAGGATACCTTCTACATTTCGGACGAGATTGTTCTGCGCACCCATACGTCGCCCGTCCAGATCCGGACCATGCTTGAACAGGCCCCTCCCGTTCGCGTTATCGCACCAGGGACAGTTTACCGGCGCGATTCTGATCTGACGCACAGCCCGATGTTCCACCAGATCGAGGGTTTTCTGGTCGATCACAAGGTTACATTCGGAGATCTTAAAGGAATATTGACGACTTTTATCGATGAGTGTTTCGGCAAGGGAACGGAAGTTCGCTTCAGACCGTCCTTCTTCCCTTTTACCGAACCGAGCGCTGAGGTGGATATTGCCTGTGTTATTTGCGGCGGTTCTGGTTGCCGGGTCTGTAAGCAGTCGGGCTGGCTGGAAATTCTTGGCAGCGGCATGATTGACCCTGAGGTGTTCAAGGCCGTTGGCTACGATCCGGATGTTTACTCCGGCTTTGCTTTCGGTATGGGGTTGGAGCGGATTGCGATGCTCAAGTACGGCGTGAATGACCTGCGGTTGTTCTTCGAGAATGACCTGCGGTTCCTGCGCCAGTTCTGAAGCCAAATCATATAGTTATATAATTATGTTAATCAAGGACATCAAGTCATGAAGGTAACCCTTAACTGGCTCAAGGACTACGTTGATTTTGATCTCTCTGTCGAGGATCTGTCCCACCGGTTGACTATGGCCGGCCTTGAAGTGGATGCGCTTGAAAGGCTCGGCGAGGGACTCGACAGCGTTATCGTTGCACGCCTGACGGAGGTACGTCAGCACCCGGATGCGGATC
>DAOVNV010000240.1 GCA_030630015.1 Desulfuromonadales bacterium
ATCAGACTTTAAATCTTTTTCGCGCGACTCGCCTGTCCGCCTTAGCCTTCGGCGACGGCGGGCCACACGCTACCGTCTTATACATCAACCCTTTCACGCAGTTCCTTGCCGGTCTTGAAGAAAGGGGTCTTCTTGGCCGGGATCTGAACGATATCGCCACTTTTCGGATTGCGAGCTTCACGAGCGTCGCGTTCCCTGACCGTAAATGAACCGAACCCGCGAATCTCGACCCGGTCACCACCGACCAAGGCCTGACCGATACCGTCAAAAATCGCATTGACAATCAGTTCCGCTTCACGCTTATTGAGCATATCATTGGTGGTTATAAGCTGTTCTACCAACTCGCTTTTCGTCATGTGATCTCCTCCTGAACTATTCCTGCCAAATATATTGCAGTCCAGCCGTACGCTCCTGCTGAAGTGCATAATGCAGTCTATTTAAAGATTCTTCAATAAGAAAATCAATCAAACGGGGCTTTTCCTTGGGCGGGTAGACAACAGTAGGCTCACCATCAATCCCGCCCATCTCGGCAGCTATACGAAGCGCTTCCTGCAATCCGCCAAGTTCGTCAACCAGGCCCAACTCCTTGGCCTGCCTGCCGGTAAATATCCGCCCGTCCGCCAGTTGCCGGACAACTTCAGGATCCATCTCCCGACCAACAGCCACAGCTTCGATAAACTGGCTGTGAACATCGTCAATCATGGACTGCAGGATCTCCCGGTCCTCCACCGACATCGGTCGCACCGGGGAGCCAATATCCTTATGCTTGCCGCTTTTAACGACCTGGCTGCGCAATCCGATCTTCTCGAGCAGATCCTGGATATTGGTAAACTCCATGATCACGCCGATACTGCCAGTGATTGTACCGGGATTAGCCACGATCAGATCAGCAGGTGCGGCGATATAGTAGCCTCCGGAGGCTGCCGCAGACCCCATCGAAACGACAATGGGTTTAACCGTGGCAACCTGCCTGACTTCGTCGTGTATCTCCTGGGAGGGCCCAACCCCGCCGCCGGGTGAGTCGACCCGCAGGACGATGGCCTTAATGGAGTCATTATCCCGAAAGTTATGCAAATGCTCGATTGCACTGGCGGAGTCAGTAATGACTCCGAGCACCTCGACCACAGCGATTTTTTCTCCAATCGGAAAGTTGGTCGGCTTCCCGGTCAGGCTGGCAACACAAAGTGCCAGTAACAGGAAGAAGACGAAAAGACCTCCCAGAAGCAAAAAAGCTATTAAAAACGGGCGTTTCTTCATGGTCATAAAAAAATGCACCCCTGCCCGAAGGCAGAGGCGCGGCTATTTCAGGGTTATAATTTATTCGGCGGATTCTTCGCCGTTGCGATTCATGGCACCCTGCAGCAGGTCACCCAGGTTGGAGGTCGCTTCTTTCTGAGCTCCGAGGAACTCCTGAACTTGTGCTTTCTCCTTGTGAGAATCGATCTGCTTGATGGAGAGCGCAATCTTGCGATCAACCGTGTCGACATTCAGGACAACAGCATCCAGTTCGTCACCGACCTTGGCAAAATCCTTGGGGGATTCCACTTTTTCCATGCTCAGTTCGGATACGTGGATCAGACCTTCGATACCCTCCTCAACTTCGAGGAAGACTCCGAAATCAGTCACGGAAGTTGCCTTGCCGTGAACGATGGTGCCGGGAGCATAAGTCTTGGGGATGGAGTCCCAGGGGTCAGCAGAAAGTTGCTTGATACCTAACGAGAAACGCTCGTTTTCACGATCGATATTGAGAACGGCAGCCTTGACCGTGTCACCCTTCTTGAAGAGTTCGGAAGGATGCTTGACGCGCTTAGTCCAGGAAAGGTCCGAGATGTGCACCAGTCCATCGATGCCTTCGTCAACACCCACGAAAATGCCGAAGTCGGTGATATTCTTGACCTGACCTTCAATGATGGTACCGGCCGGGAATTTCTCGCCGATCACTTCCCAAGGGTTCGGTTCGACCTGCTTGAGGCCGAGAGAGATGCGACGATTGGGGATATCCAGTGCCAGGACGAGCGTTTCAACTTCATCGCTGACGGTCAGGATCTTGTTCGGATGCTTGATGCGCTTGGTCCAACTCATCTCCGAAACGTGGATCAGGCCTTCGACACCGTCTTCCAGTTCTATAAATGCGCCGTAATCGGTCAGGCTGACAACCTTGCCATTGACGCGCTCACCAACCGGGTACTTGGCTTCGACCTCCAGCCATGGATCAGGAGAGGTCTGCTTGAGCCCGAGAGAAACGCGCTCGCGTTCGCGATCATACTTGAGAACCTTAACTTCGATCTTGTCACCAACCGCCAGAACATCGGAAGGATGATTGACGCGGCCCCAGGACATGTCGGTAATATGCAGCAGACCGTCGATGCCGCCGAGATCGATGAATGCACCGTAGTCGGTCAGATTCTTGACGATACCTTCCACGACCTGCTCTTCGGCCAACGTTTCAAGTGTGGTGGAGCGCATGGTTTCACGCTCTTCTTCAAGCAGCACGCGGCGTGAAAGCACGATGTTGCCGCGACGCTTATTGAGCTTGATGATCTTGAAGTTGAAGGTTGCGCCGATCAGCTTTTCCAGATTCCGAACCGGTCGCAGGTCTACCTGGGAACCGGGCAGGAAGGCGTGTACACCGATATCGATAGTCAGACCGCCTTTAATGCGGCCGATGATCTTGCCTTCGACAACAGCATCCTCTTCAAGGGCATTCCAGACTTTCTGACGGTCCGCCTTCTCTTTGGACAGGGAAATCAGGCCGTTTTCATTCTCACGACGTTCAAACAGGACATCAACCTTGTCACCTACCTCAAGAGAAATCTTACCCTGCTCATCCTTGAACTCATGGAGCGGGATAACACCTTCCGACTTGTAGCCGACATCGACAACAGCGTTGTCGTCAGTCAACTGAACGATAGTGCCGGTGACTACATCACCGACATTCAGTTCCTTCATACTGGTTTCAAACAGAGTTGCGAAATCCATCTCCTCTTCTTCGAAACCGGCATCCTGATCCAGATCCTGATCCATGAGCTCTTCTTCTTCGTTGAATTTGTCGTTACTTTCCACCATTAAACACGTACCCCCTAACGAAATACTGCCGCTAAGCGGCAGCCTGGCGTGAGCCATTGGGTCGGGAAGATAGCATAACACCCTGAAAAAAACAAACATTTATTTCGAAACAGTGG
>DAOVNV010000180.1 GCA_030630015.1 Desulfuromonadales bacterium
GACGGCCGTTTCGCCGGGCCTTCCTTGTGTTGCGCAGCGATCATGCAGAACTTGTACTTGAAGGTGGGTTCCGGCGGCCTCTCTTCGCGGGGCGCTTTTGCCTCTTCTCCTGGGACGCGGATCGTTGCCAGCACCGTGCCGACGGGAATCTTCTCGCCGGGATGGACCAGAATCTGCTCGATCGTGCCGTCGGTAAAGACCTCGATCTCGATGATGCCTTTTTGTGTTTCCACTTCTGAGATGATATCGCCGCGTTTGACCTGGTCGCCGGGCTCGACCTTCCATTCGACCAGGATGCCTTCCTTCATATCGGCCCCCAGGCTGGGCATGCAGAACTCAGCCATTGGATCGCACCATCCTTTTTGCGGTTGTGACTATAGCCTCGACCTGCGGCATCGCCGCTTCCTCCAGGTGTTTGGCGTAGGGCATGGGCACCTCGGCGCCACAGATCCGCTCGACGGGGGCATCCAGCTCGTAGAAGGCACCTTCCATGATGCGCGCGCAAATCTCGGCGGATATTCCCCCGCTGCGCCACCCTTCGTCGACGATCAGCGCCCGATGCGTACTGGCGATCGAGGTCAGGAAGGTCGCGTCGTCCAGCGGCCGCAGGGCTCGCAGGTCAATCACCTCAACCTCGATGCCTTCCCCGGCGAGTATCTCCGCCGCTTCAAGGGCCTTGAAGAGGCTGGCGCCATAGGTAATGACACTCAGATCGCTGCCCGGCCGGCGTATCTGAGCCCGGTCGATGTCCACAGCTCCTGCGTTGGCCAGCAGCTGTCCTTCCATGTTCAGCAGAGACTGGTGTTCAAAAATGAGCACTGGATCGGGGTCTTCCAAGGCGGACCAGAGCATGCCCCGCGCATCCTCGAGTGTTGCCGGGGTCAGTACCTTGATGCCAGGAATGTGCGCATACCACCCCTCGAGACTGTGGGAATGCTGGGCCGCCAACTGTTTGCCTCCGCCGGTTGACATGCGGATAACCAGCGGCACGTTGAAACATCCTCCAGACATGTGCAGAAACGTTGCGGCATTGTTGATGATCTGGTCGGCTGCCAGGAGGCTGAAGTTGACCGTCATAATCTCCACGATGGGGCGCATTCCTCCGAGTGCCGCACCGATGCCGGCGCCGGTAAATCCTGATTCCGACAGGGGCGTGTCAATGATCCGCTCAGGTCCGAATTCTTCAAGCAACCCTTTGCTGACCGCGAAGCAGCCACCGTAGCGGCCGACATCCTCCCCCAGAAGAAACACCCGTTCGTCCCGTCGCAGCGCTTCGCGGATGGCCTCCCGCACAGCTTCCCGATAGGTGATCTGAATCATCTCGTTTTTGCTCATGCCTATCCCCGTTCAGAGTAAACAAAGCGCGTCAAATCCTCTACCGGCTCCCATGTACCGTTTTCAGCAAAAGCCACTGCCTCCTCGATTTCGCGGGCAACCTGCTGCTCCAGTTGCTCCAGCTCGACATCGCTCAGCAGGCCCTGCTTCTTGAGTCGTTTGACGAGGGTAACGATGGGGCCGCGCTTCTTCCACTTTTCGACCTCGGCTTTGGACCGATAGAGTTCCGGATCAAACATCGAATGCGCCCGGAAACGGTAAGTGCGGCACTCCAGAAAATACGGTTCCTGCTCGCGCCGCACGATGTTCACCGCTTCCTTGGCCGCCGCCTCTACGGTAAGCACGTCCATGCCGTCCACGGCTGAAGAGGCAATATTGTAGCTTGCCGCCTTCCGGACCAGGTCCGTGACCGACTGCGCCCGCTCCAGGGCGGTTCCCATGGCATAAAGGTTGTTCTCGCAGACAAAAAAGACCGGGAGATGCCAGAGAGCTGCCAGATTCATCGATTCGTGGAACTCACCTTCAGCGATAGCCCCGTCACCGAAGAAGCAGCAGGTAACACGCTTCCTTCCCTGCATCTTGTCGGCCAGGGCCAGTCCTACCGCCAGAGGCAGGCCGCATCCGACGATGGCGTTGCCACCGTAGAATCGCGTCTTGTCGTCGAATATGTGCATCGACCCGCCGCGGCCACGGCTGCAGCCCTCCTGTTTGCCGTACATTTCAGCCATGATGGCGCTGGCGGATATGCCGCGCGCCAAGGCGTTGCCATGTTCGCGGTAGGTGGCTACCACGCCATCCTCCGGCTCAAGCGCCTCACATACGCCAACTGCGACCGCCTCTTCGCCGATACAAAGGTGCAGAAAACCGCGGATCTTCATGAGGGTGTAGAGTTCGGCCGACTTCTCTTCAAAACGCCGGATGCGTAGCATCTGGTGGAGCAGGTGATGCGCATGCTCGCGATCAACCTGTGCCCCAGAAAGGCTGCTTGGCGATTTCGCATTCATTCGTCCGCCTCCAGTGTCGATATGTCGCCCTCGGTCAATCCCAGTTCACGCGTCTTAAGCAGCCGCCGCATAATCTTGCCGCTGCGGGTCTTGGGAAGATTGTCCTGGAATTCGATCTCTTTGGGCGCTACCGCCGAGCCGAGCTTCTTGCGGGCAAAACCGATGAGCTCCAGGCGCAGCTGCTCGCTGGGTTCTATGCCGGGCTTGAGGCTAACAAAGGCCTTGACGAGTTCACCGATCACCGGATTGGGCTTGCCAATAACTCCCACCTCGGCCACCGCCGGATGCTCAAGCAGCGCGCTCTCCACCTCGAACGGCCCCACCATATGCCCTGATGTTTTGATGATGTCATCAGCGCGGCCGACAAACCAGAAGTAGCCGTCCGCATCGCGTTTCGCCAGATCACCGGTAATGTACCAGGCGCCGACAAAGCATTTGCGGTAGCGTTCTTCATCATGCAGATAGCCCCGGAACATGGAGGGCCAACCGGGCTTTAGCGCCAGCTCACCCTGGATGCCTGGTTCGGTAATCACCTCGACCGCTTCCCCAGCCGCGCGCCGCACGATCGCTGCCTCAACCCCTGGCAGCGGCAGGCCCATCGATCCTGGGCGGATCTCGACGGCAGGAAAGTTGGCAATCATGATACCGCCGGTTTCGGTTTGCCACCAGTTGTCATGGATCGGCAGCCCCAGGTTTTCCTGCCCCCATGAAACAGCTTCGGGATTGAGTGGCTCACCGACACTATGGATGCTGCGCAGGTGACTCAGGTCATACTGCTTGCGGGGGGAGACAGCCAATCGCATCAGCCGCCGAATGGCCGTGGGTGCTGTATACCAGATGTTCACCTTCTGCTCTTCCAGCAGATGGTACCAGCGCTTAGCATCGAACTCGGCTTCGTCAATGATGTTGGTTATTCCGTGTACGAGAGGGGCGATGATGCCATATGAGGTGCCGGTGACCCAGCCGGGGTCAGCGGTGCACCAGAAAACGTCCCCGGGGTGAAAATCGAGCACGTATTTTCCGGTCAGATAGTGGGTAAGCACGGCATTGTGCACATGAATGGCACCCTTCGGCATCCCCGTTGTTCCGCTGGTGAAATGGATAATCGCCATATCCTCTGGGTCGGTCGGCGGAATGGTAAAGTCGTCTGCTGCCCCCTCCATCTGTTTTGTCAGGGACCAGAGGCCTTCACCGATGTCTGCATCCGCATCGATCAGCAGGATATGCTGCAGCTGCGGTAGGCGCACGCGAAGATCAGCGACCTTCTGCTTATACAGCCGTTCGGTGGTCACCAGGACCTTTGCATCTCCTTTGCTTAGGCGTTGATAGACTGGCTCGGGTCCAAAAGCGGAAAACAGCGGGCAGAAGACGCTGCCGTTTTTCCAGGTGCCAAGGGCAGCGAAATAAAGTTCGGGGGCGCGTCCTGCCAGAACAAACACCGGCTCTCCCCTCTTTATACCAAGCTGCCTGAGCACGTTGGCAAAACGGTTGCTCTGCCTCTTCAGCTCGGCGTAGCTGAAGTCACGGACGCTGCCGTCCTTGCCCAGCCAGCGAATGGCCAGAATGCTGCCCCGCGTGCCGTTGGCATGGCGGTCGACCGCCTCATGGGCGATATTCAGACCTTCGTCTTCCGGCAGTCCGTCGAGCTCACGGCGGACGTCCTCCCATGAGAACCGTTCGCACTGTTTGCCATAGTCAAGCAGGTTCGGTTGCATAACCCAAGAATCGGGAACCTTTTTGATTGCTTTGCAACGCCGGGTATTCTCTTTCACCTTAACCTCTCGTTGTCGGTATCATCAGGATTCATCGATAGTCAGCTGCTTCTTTCTAAGTATACCTCTATTTCAAATTTTCTCATTCCCGGCGGCCGTGTAAACCTCCCCAAGTGAGATTGGGTTAATCACCGGTGAGCCTTAATCATTGGTTGGACAAGGGCCTCACTGATTCCTTAAAAAAGGTTCCACGCCGCTTGCAAGGGACTGCGCCTTTGTTAATATTTCTTTAGACCTAAGATTTCTGCAGACCCTTAAGCGGAGGATACCATGGCTGATTTGCCCCTGATCATCTGGTTCGAAGAACTCCGTTTGCTGGACGTTCCCCTGGTGGGTGGGAAAAATGCGTCTCTAGGCGAGATGGTGTCGCAGCTCGCGCCCAAAGGTGTTAGGGTGCCTGGCGGTTTTGCAATTACCGCTCATGCCTATCATCTGTTCCTCAGCGAGAGTGGCTTGGGCGAGAAACTGGACAGGCTTCTGGGCGAGCTTGACACTGACTCTTTAAACAACCTCTCTCAAACCGGGCGCAGGATCCGCCGGGCAATGCTTGCGACTGTATTGCCTGAAAAACTCGAACAGGAAATCCGCAAGGCTTATGCCCTGATGGAACAGAGATACGGCAAGGATTGCGACGTTGCCGTACGTTCGAGTGCGACTGCGGAAGACCTGCCGGATGCGTCTTTTGCCGGTCAGCAGGAGACCTACCTGAACATCCGCAGTTCCGAAGAATTGCTGGACGCCTGCCGCCGCTGCTTTGCCTCCCTGTTCACCAATCGTGCAATCTCATACCGACAGGATAAAGGCTTCGGACAGCTGGATGTCGCCCTTTCCATCGGGGTGCAGAAGATGGTGCGTTCCGACAAGGCTTGTGC
>DAOVNV010000045.1 GCA_030630015.1 Desulfuromonadales bacterium
ACTTTCGGCCCAGAGTTGACGGAACCAGTCTGCGGTGCCCAACAATCTGTTGCTGTAGGGCATCATGACCGAAATGTGGGCACCTTTTCCGTAGGCCAGGAATTGCAGAACGGCATTCAGGCTGGCGGGGTTGTGCATAAGGTCACCATGGCAAACCCGTGATGCAACAGATGCCGCTCCAGCCAGCAGCTTTTCGATATCAACCCCCGCACAGGCCAGCGGCAACAAGCTGACCGGCGTCAGCACAGTGAAGCGTCCGCCGACTCCTGGAGGGATATCGCAGGATCGGTAGCCTTCCTGCGTGGCAAGCTCGCGCAGGGCACCCCTTTCGGGGTCGGTGATCAAAATAAAATGATCATGATAATCTCCGGATGTTCCAGCAGCAACCCAGCTTCTGGCAACCAGGAATTGACAGGTCGTTTCAACCGTTGACCCCGACTTGCTGATCACCAGAAAGCAAGTCCGGGCCGGATCGAGCAGGTCAAGATATTCCGCAAAACCATCAGGATCGACATTGTCCAGCACGAAGAGGCGCGGCAGCCCATCGCGGCGTTCGGCATCTACCAGGTTGTGCCAGGAGGGTCGCAAGGCGTTCATCACTGCCGTCGTGCCCAGAGCCGATCCACCGATACCAAGGACGACAACATCGTCGAACCGGTCACGAACTAGACTGGCCAGTTCATTGATTTCAGTAACAATGTTCCGATCGAAGGGAAGATCAAAAAAGGGCAGTTCCCCGGCCTTGCGTTGATTGTCGATCCTGTCGTAAATCTCGCGGCAGCGTGGGGCGAATCCGCTCAATTCCGCTTCGCTAATTCCCTGTTCTGGCCCTACCGCGTCGGCCATCATATTTGTATAGTCCAGTTCTATGAGCATGGATCATTCTCCCAGGGAGGCTGTCGGAGTGCCTCCACAAATATTCTTCAGGTCTTTTTCAGCCGGTTGACTTCATCAGCAGTGAGATGACGATACCGGCCAGGCTCAAGTTCTCCCAGCGTCAGGAAATCGTAGCTGATCCTGGCCAGACGACTCACCGGGTATCCGAGTTTTTCACACATCCGGCGCACCTGCCGGTTGCGTCCCTCGTGGATAATTATTTCAAACCAAGTATGGCTGCCGCGACTCCGAACGCGCTGAACCCTTGCTGGTGCAGTCAATCCATCATCAAGCGGCACACCCTGCTCAAGCCGTTGCCTGTCTTCCCGTCTCAATCGACCGCGGACTCTAACCAGATAAGTTTTATCAACCTCATGGCGAGGGTGAGCCAGTTGATTGGCGAGTTCACCATCGTTGGTTAGAAGCAGCAGACCTGAGGTATTGTAATCGAGGCGCCCTACCGGGAAAACCCGCGCCTGTACGTCGTCAAGCAGATCCGCAACAATTGGACGGCCTTCGGGGTCCCGATTCGTAGTCACCACACCAACGGGTTTGTGCATCAACAGGTAGCAATGGGGCTCGGCCCGGGATAATGGCTTATCGTCAATCGTGATGCTGTTCACATCCGGATCACCACGCTCTCCAAGGACAGCAACACGCCCATCGATTCCAACACGACCTGCAGCGATCAGAGTTTCTGCCTCACGGCGTGAGCAGAAGCCCGATGCTGCAATAAGTTTTTGCAGACGTTGTTCCATAACAGGGTCAGATATGCCAGATCAATGTTCGGAAGAAAATCCGTCCGAACCGACCAGATCACTTTCTTCAGAAGAAGCTGCCAGGTGCGAGGGGGACATCCCGTCAACCCCGGCATCTTCCGTCAGTTCACTGAATTCCTGGAGCGTCGGCAAGGAAGCGAGGTCAGCCAGTCCAAAAAGTTCAAGGAATTCAGAAGTCGTCCCGTAAATCATTGGCTTGCCGGGCACATCCTTCTTCCCGAGAATCCGGACAAGATGCTTCTCCATCAGCGTTTTGAGGACACTTCCGGAATCGACTCCGCGCAGATATTCAATTTCCGGCCGAGTGATTGGCTGGCGATACGCAATAATTGCAAGGGATTCCATGGCAGCCCTGGAAAACCTGAATGGTCTGCGACGACCAAGCTTGCGCAAAAAATCCGCATACTCGGGACGGGTTCTCAACTGGAAACCACCAGCAACCTGATGCAGGAATATTCCCCTTGGATGTCGATCATAAAATTCAGCCAGTTCATCAAGCGCCTGGATGATATTCATTTGCTCAGCTTCAAGAATGTCGGCAAGCTGTGCAGCATCAAGGGGTTTTTCAGCGGCAAAAACCAGGGCTTCAACCAGAGGGACAAGATCAGGAATAGCCAAGAGCCTCTTCTCCAAGTTCAAGTTCGTCGGGAGTCACTTCGACAGATGTCATCAGCCAAATCGTCCCAAAGCGTTTGTTCTGCATGAAGCGAACCATACGCAATCGAACCAGTTCCAGCATAGCCAGAAAAGTCACAACGATATCACTGCGTTCCACCTTGTCTGGAAACAGGTCATAAAACGCCAGACTCTGATGGCCCTGAAGCCGACTCATAATGGCATTGATGCGGTCGGTCACCGAAAGCTGTTCCACATCCACAGTATGAAAAAGAGGCTCAGGATTTTCTCTGAGCACATCCTGCAAGGCCGCGAGAAGATCAAAGAGACTGACTTCGACAAAACCCCCGTCGCATTTTTCAAGAACCTCGGGTTCAGGGGCGAATCTGCTGAAAACGTCCTGGTTGAGTTTTGGCTGTTCGTCCAGCGCCACGGCCGCCTCTTTGTACTTTTGATACTCAAGCAGTCTACGCACCAGTTCGGCGCGGGGATCATCCTCATCCTCCTCGGACTCGTCATCAACCACCTTGGGTAGAAGCAACCGTGATTTGACATGAACCAGGCTCGCAGCCATGAGCAGGAACTCTCCAGCGACATCAAGGTTGAGAGTCTGCATGGCATCCAGGATTTCCAGATACTGTGAAGTGATCGCTGCGATCGGGATATCATAGATATCCATCTCGTTCTTCTTGATGAGGTGGAGAAGAAGATCCAATGGACCGGTAAAGTTGTCAAGATGTACTTCGTAGAGATTCATTCCGGCTCAGTTGTAAAAAAGGAGGCGCATGGTCTGTTCCACGACCCCGATATGAGGCCCCGCAAGAAGTGCGACTATGGCAAAAACGGCAGGGCCGAAGACGCTGCGCCAAAGGGCCGTGCCGAACACCAGGAAAACAATGATCAACAGACCGAAGGGTTCTATTTTTTTCAGTAATTGGGCATTCTTTTCAGGAAGCAGATTGGTCAGTACCCTCCCGCCATCAAGCGGCGGAATGGGCAAAAGGTTAAACAGAAAAAGGATAACGTTGATGTACAAACCGAATGCCGCCATGAGTCCGACCGGCTCAATATAGGGAAACACTTGGCTGTTTTCCGGAAGATGAGCCACAACGTAAACCACCCCGCGCAGCAGCAACGCACAAAACAGCGCCAGCAAAAGGTTCGCCGCCGGACCCGCGAGTGAAACCCAAATCATGCTCCGGCGCGGATCACGCAAATTATTGACATTGACCGGGACCGGCCTGGCCCATCCGAAACCGAACACCAATACGGCGATGGTGCCGATCGGGTCAAGATGTCTGATCGGATTGAGGGTCAGACGGCCGAGCAAGCGGGCAGTCGGATCACCGAGTTTATCCGCAAGAAAGCCGTGTGCAACCTCATGCATGGTCACCGCCAGCAAGGCAGGAACCAGCATAACGGAAATTTTCAGTAAAATATTTTCCATAAAGCCTTTTGAAAACAGGAACGTATAAAAGTCGACCGCGCTTGCGCGATATCTGCCGAACCCGTCCACTTGACACGGCAAGTTGCTAGGAGGTTGTTCCCGGAAGGATTATCGAATCATATTATCAGAGAGGTCCTTCGCAGTCAAACTGGCAAAGAGCCCCACAAAATGCATAACATACTGGAATCGCAAAGTTTTTAAACATTCATGAAAGACCTTACTTGCAGTACTTTCTCAGAACCAGATCTTTTTCGTCTTCGACAGTTGATACGCGACCGTTCAAGCGTGAGCGTAACAGATCATCGAGTATTATCTTGTAGATTGGACCAGGGGGGACACCCAGGTTTTCGAGGTCATGCCCACTTAGCAGACTCTTCTCGTGACGCAGGTTGGTCATGAAAAACGATAACCACTGGCGTACTCTCTCCTGGTCCGTATGCGCCATCAAGAAGAGCAGAACCTCAGTCTCGAGTGGCTTGAGCCAGCGATAGAGATCACTTGGCTGGGGAGAACGTGCGGTTGGGCGGCGATGTTCCAGTTTGCGCAAAACAGCGAGCCCTGATGAACGCTGCACAGCAAACAGGTTCCGGTATCGATCAGGAACATCAAGCCGTTGACATAATTTAGATATTTGCGAGGGACCCAATGTTGCCGTCAGACCAAGGAAATAGCAGATCCAGCGTCTGCAGGTCTGGCCGGTATACAGCAAATCGAACCAGTCCATTGTCCGGCGCGTTTCAATGAAAAGCTTCCTGAAAGGCGTTTTGTTGTCGAGGCCGGAATCCAGAACCTTCAGCAAACCAAACTTCGCCATGCGCTCCACGGCAGGCAGAGGGTCCCGTTCCGTGAGGATCAGGTAGAGTTCGTTGAAGATACGCAAACCACTGATCTTCTCAAGGAAACCCAGCCTAAGGGCACTTTTCAGCAGATGCTCAGTTTGCTTGCCGATCGTGAAACCGAGACGCTGTTCAAAACGCACGGCACGAAAAACCCGTGTCGGGTCCTCAACAAAACTCAGGTTATGCAGAACCCTCACGGCCTTGCCTTCGAGGTCCTTCTGCCCGCCATAAAAATCCTGAATCTCGCCGAACACCTCACGATTAAGGGCAATGGCCATGGTGTTGATCGTAAAATCCCGCCGGTACAGGTCCAGTCTGACGGAAGCATGTTCGACATCGGGCAGAGCACCAGGGCGCAGGTAATATTCCAATCGTGCCGAAGCCACATCGAGCTTGAAGCCTTCCGGGAAGATCACGACACTTGTCCCGAATTTGCGATGAATCCGGACCCGGCAACCATACTCGGCTGCAAAGCTTTCAGCGAAAGCGATCCCGTCTCCTTCAATGACGACATCCAGATCTAAATTTTCCTGGTTAAGCAGAAGGTCACGGACGAAACCACCGACGACGTAAGCAGGAACACTCATATTATCGGCGACTTGACCAAGGTTCTCGAGAATCTTCTGGATATTCTGGCTCAACCGGTTGCGCATGAGACGCTTGACCTGGGCCGGTTTGAGATATTTACCTCCCTTGCCAGCCAGTCTCAGGTCTCCGGACAGGGGCGAGGTTCCGGAGCTAATCGCCAAGTGGCGCAACAGATCGGTGCGGGTCACGGCGCCGACCAGGCCACCATCATCGATCACGGGCACAAACCGCTGGTTGCTGTCGACAATCAGTGGCTTCAAAACATCCACAGGAGTCTCTGGTGTGACAGAATGAAACTCACCCAGCATGTACTCCGAAACCGGTTGTGCATCCAATCCGTGGTAGATTGCCTTGTCGACGAGCTGGCGGGTCAGGACCCCCTTGGTTTCATTGCCGACCATAACCGGCAAGGCATTGATGTTATAGCGCGTCATCAACTTGTGAGCTTCCGCAATATTGTCCGAAACCTTGACAGTCTTAACGGGGGTGGACATCAGATGACGGACCTGCCACTGGGGCTGGACATGTCGCTGCAGGATGTCAGGGAGTTTTTCAAGAATTTGAACCAGGGTCTGATCACGAACCGTTGCCGAGGCTGCGGAAGCATGACCACCGCCGCCGAACTCGGCGATAATTTCACCGACATGTGCCTCTGCGCGCCGGGATCGGGCAACCAGAAAAACCCGGCTCTCCATACGCACCGCCATGATCAGGACATCGAGATTTTCCATATCCTTGAGCTTATGTGCAAGGTTGGCGATGTCTCCAACGAAGTGGTCCACGGAAGCATGCGCGATGCTGATGTCGATGCCATGAATATTGAGAACACTGCGATTGGCAATCAGGTCGTTGAGCAGATGCACCTGGTCGGGGGTCAACTCCTGGACAAGAAAATCAGCAACAATATTCAGATTGGCTCCATGGGAAAGGAGATAGGCTGCCGCCTGATAATCACGAACGGTCGTCGTATGAAAAGTCAGGTTGCCGGTATCTTCATAAAGCCCGAGCATCATCATGGTCGCTTCATCGGCCGTCGGCACGATGTTTTTTTCCATAAAAATGTGGGTGAGGACTGTCACAGTAGAACCGACAGGTTCAATTTTTTCGAATGAGCCTTTGAGACTGGCTTTCGTGGAGAGGTGATGATCGTAGATGTGGAGTTCCACGTCCGGACGACGAGCTATTTTGGCAAAAACTCCGATCCGCTTTTCCTGACGGACATCAACCAGAATCAGGCGATCTACTTCGTCAAGATCGATCTCTTTTGCACGTCGAAAACCGTAGGCGTACTGGACACTTTTCAGGAAAAATTCACGAAGACTGCGTTCCTGACCTCCCGGAAACACCATAACCGCATCGGGATACAGACGCTTCGCGGCAATCATCGACCCCAGGCAGTCAAAATCAGCATTCAGATGGGTCGTGATTACATCCATGCGTAGAAGTCCTCTAAGAAATGGATTTTCTTATAGTTTAATGCAGAACACGGAGGAATCTAGAAACAACAACAAAAAACTCAAAAGCATTTCACGCGGAGTTCGCAGAGTTCGCAAAGAAAAACCTAAATTAAGGGTTTTAACCATTTTTTTTGCTTTCTCTGCGTACTCTGCGGACTCAAGTGAGCGTAGCGAACGGGCGTGAGATGCTTTTGAATTTTTACCGCAGGCTACCGATCAACTGGTTAATATCATCGATTCCTTCTTCAATACAGAATTCTTCAATACCATTGATGATGGTAATCATGGCCGACGGGTCGACGAAATTAGCAGTGCCGACCTGCACTGCTGTCGCGCCGGCAATCAGGAATTCGAGGGCATCCATCGCTCGCACGATGCCGCCAACGCCAATCACCGGCAGGGACACGGCTTGAACAACCTGGTGAACCATGCGGACAGCTATGGGGCGAATGGCTGGTCCGGACAGGCCGCCAGTCCGATTCGCCAGACGCGGCTTGCGGGTCCGGATATCAATCGACATACCGGTCAGAGTATTGATGCAGCAGATCGCGTCTGCTCCCGCTTCCTCCACGGCCCGGGCGACAACGGTGATATCCGTAACATTCGGCGTCAGTTTGACGATCAGAGGTTTGCTGAGTTTGCTGCGAACCAGGCGAACCACTTCGCTGGCGGCCTTCGGATCAGTGCCGAACACGATTCCGCCCTGCTTGACGTTGGGGCAAGAGATATTCAGTTCTGCTGCGACAATTTCAGGAATATCTTCCAGTCGCTCTGCCACTTCACCGTACTCTTCGAGAGTGTTGCCGAAAAAATTGGCGATAACCGGCGTGTTCAACGTGCGCAGGAACGGGATCTTGTGCTTCTTGAACGCATCAATTCCGACATTCTGCAGGCCAATGGCATTCAACATCCCGCTGATCGTCTCGGCAATTCTCGGAGTCGGGTTGCCGGCTTTTGGCTTAAGTGACAGGCCCTTGGTGACGATCGCGCCAATGTCCTCCAGATCGAGAAAAGGGGCGTATTCCTCACCATAACCGAAGGTTCCTGACGCTGGCATAACCGGGTTGCGCAAACGGATGCCGGCAATTTCTACGGCCAGGCTGGGGCGTTTTGATTGAGTCGTCTGATCGGGTCGCATCAGCTACATCCTCCGCATTCGCTGTCATTGTTTCCCAGACCGGTCCAGTCCAGGTGCTCCGCCTTGAAAACCGGTCCGGCCGTGCATGTGCACAGATAACTCGGCGTCTCGTCCGTATGACCGACACCTTTCACAACGCAACCGAGGCAGGCACCAACGCCGCAGGCCATGAATTCCTCCAGTGACACCTGCAGCGGGGCCTGGTACTCGAGGCATTTCTCACGAACCGCCTTCAGCATCGGCATCGGTCCGCAGGCAAAAACCTCAGCATCCGGATACTTTTGAAGCTTGCGTTCGAGGACCTGGGTGACCAGACCCTCCTCACCAAGGCTGCCGTCATCGGTGGAAACATAGGTTTCAACACCCAGGCGCTCAAATTCGGTCACGGCAAGGATATCGTCCCGTGTCCTGCCCCCCATCAACAACCGGACACTGTTATTGTCGACAAGTTCGCTGGCCAGCATGTACAGGGGAACCAGTCCAATCCCTCCACCAACCAGGATT
Organism: Desulfuromonadales bacterium; assembly: GCA_030630015.1. Taxonomy (GTDB): domain Bacteria; phylum Desulfobacterota; class Desulfuromonadia; order Desulfuromonadales; family BM103; genus JAQYVZ01. The sequence goes on from DAOVNV010000045.1 coordinate 8,244, forward strand.
TTCTCCCCGCCAGAAGAGGTCAGATCGAAACCATTGCCGAGCGGACCAAGCAATTCAACCCGGTCGCCCTCGTGAAGTTCGGCCATGATCGTGGTGCCTCGCCCGACCCTCTTATAGAGGATTTCGACATACTCTGTGGGGGGCATGTCATCACAATCCGGCGGCAGGAAACCGGTACGAAAGATTCCGAAGGGCCGGCGCAGCAAGGGCGGCAGGGAGCGCTGTACCCTGAACATCACAAACTGCCCGGAGCGGGCTTTTTTGCCAAACCCGGGGGCCAGTATACGCATCCGGTAATAACCGGGAGAGATTTCCTGGTTGGAAATGATTTTAGTTCTGTAGTTTTTCACCTTTGCTAATCTCCTGAAAGGAAAATGGCTCGGTAACTATTCAGCACATCCCGCTGAATAGTTACAAGGGTCGGTCTTCTCAATTTCTCCCATGATAGGCCATAATCAGAGCATCTTCACCATCGTGATAATAATCGGATCGTCGGGCTTCCTCTTGAAAACCATAACGCCGGTACAGGTCAATTGCTGCCAGGTTGCCGGCCCGCACCTCGAGCCAGGCCGTTTCCATCCCAGCGTGCCGGCTTCGCTCAAGAACATGTTCGAGCAAACGGCTGGCGATTCCCCTGCGACGGAGAGTTGGCGAGGTTGCCAGGTTCTGGATCTGCAGTTCACCTGCAATCAGCCAGGAGCACACGAAACCGGCAATCTCACCCTGGCACAGATAGACATCAACCGTCGAAACGGGGTTGGCCAGTTCAGCTTCAAAATGGGCAGGAGACCACGGCTGTTCCTGGCAGGCACACTCAATCTCGAGAATTGCAGACAGGTCAGTCCTTAACAAAGGGCGGATAAAATCCCCTTCCGAAAGGGTCTTGCCAAGTCCTGTCATCGATCTGTATATGGCATTGGATAAAGGCCCGCAGGCGCAAGCATATGCAACTGTTTTTCTTGCCCGACTTCATTGATCATTTCACCAAAAGCCCAGTTTGGTATAATAAGCTAGCAAACAGGCCGAGTAAAGGAGAAGATACATAACGATGACCGGTTTGCAATTGACATTCCGGGGTCCAGTGATCTATTAAATGAACCCACTTTACATGGAGGCTGTCCGACAACCTCCAAGGAGAACTCTCTTGTCTGACAACTCGCGCATGACCTATAAAGGAGCCGGCGTTGATATTGAAGCCGGCAATCAATTCGTTGATCTGATCAAACCGATGGTCAAGGCGACCAACCGTCCGGAAGTACTGAATGACATCGGCGGCTTCGGCGGCCTTTTCGCCCTGAGCCCGGAAAAATACAAAAACCCGGTGCTGGTCTCTTCCACGGATGGCGTCGGCACCAAGCTCAAGTTGGCATTTCAACTCGACCGGCATGACACCGTCGGCATCGACCTGGTCGCCATGTGCGTCAATGACATCATCGTACAAGGTGCGGAGCCGCTGTTCTTCCTCGACTATCTCGGCACGGGGCAATTATCCCCTGAAAACGCCGCCGAAATCGTCAAAGGTATCGCGGCAGGATGCCTGGAAGCCGGTTGCGCCCTGATCGGTGGTGAAACCGCTGAGATGCCCGGCTTTTACTCTGCCGGCGAATATGACCTTGCCGGCTTTACCGTGGGTGTCGTGGATCGCAACTGTATCATCGACGGATCCTCAATACAGGTTGGCGACAAACTGATCGGCATCGCCTCAAACGGCCTTCATTCCAACGGATATTCTCTGGCCCGCAAGATCGTCGAAGAGCGTATCGATGGTGGACTGGATGTCCGCCTGCCGGATTATGATGAATCCCTGGGAGAGGTCCTGCTGAAACCGACCCGCATTTATGTCAAGACGATCCTCAACCTTCTGCGTGACTTCGAAATCCGCGGCATGGCTCATATCACCGGCGGAGGTCTACTGGAGAACCTGCCGCGCGTCTTGCCTCACCACTGTCGCGCCGTGGTACAGAAGGAAGCTTGGCCCAAACCGGCCATTTTCGAACTGTTGCGAGAAAAGGGAAACCTTGAAGAGCACGAAATGTTCAGGACTTTCAACTATGGTATCGGTATGGTACTGGTCGTGCACGATGACAGCCTCGATGACATCCTGACCCGCTTGCACGGACTCAATGAAGAGGCTTATCTGATCGGTGAAATTGCCCTTTGCGAAGAGGACGGTCCACTTCTGGACCTGGTCTGAACTGGTCTGAGCTGGCACAACCAGGCCGTCAATCATCCGGTCGGGGAGAGTTTATATGTCAAGCAAGCTGCGCCTCGGAGTCCTGGCCTCCGGAGGCGGAACCAATCTACAAGCCATCATAGACAGCTGCCAGGACGGCAGCCTTGACGCAACCATCGCTCTGGTCCTGACTAACAACCCGGACGCCGGCGCGCTCGAACGCGCCCATCAAGCCGGTATACAGACAGTCTGCGTCAACCACCGGGATTTTTCCAAACGCGAGGATTTCGATCATGCCGTGGTCAAATCCCTTCAGGATGCCGGAGTGGAACTGGTTGTCCTGGCCGGGTTCATGCGCATTATCACCCAAACATTTCTGGATGCATTCCCCCTGCGGGTCATCAATATCCACCCTGCTCTGCTACCGGCCTTCCCCGGCCTGCATGTTCAACAGCAGGCAATAGATTACGGCGCTCGATTCTCTGGCTGCACCGTCCATTTCGTCGACAGCGGAGTCGATACCGGCCCGATCATCATTCAGGCGGTTGTGCCAGTTTACCAAGATGACACAGCCGACAATCTGGCTGAAAGGATACTCGAACAGGAACATCACATTTATTCACGCGCAATCCAGTTGATTGCCGAAGGACGGGTGCATGTCGACGGGAGACTGGTCACCATCGACCCACCCTGCCCTCCTGAAGCAATGGCCCTGGTCAACCCCGGTCTTGATACTTGAATTTTCACTTACAGCTTAGAGCTTAGAGCTCCTTCTCAAGGAGAAGGCATGCCCGAACCGATCCTGGTCAGCGCCTGTCTGTTGGGACTACGAACCCGTTATGATGGTTCCCAAAAGCTCAACAACAAGGTTTTGGAGTATCTCCGCGAGAATGACTATATACCTGTCCCGGTGTGCCCGGAGCAACTCGCGGGGCTGCCGACTCCGAGAGAAGAAGTCCAGTTTGTGAGCGGTGACGGAAACAGCATCATTGCCGGAAACGGTGCTCTTGCAACGGTTTCCGGCCGCAACCTGAACGAGATTTTTCTGCGCGGGGCCATAGAAGCACTCCAGACAGGGCGCATTGCCAGCTGTCAAAAAGCGCTCATGAAGGAAAGAAGTCCTTCCTGCGGAGTTCATATGATCTATCGGGCGGGCGAAAGGGTGCCCGGAGTGGGAGTCACAACTGCGATGTTGCAGAAAGAAAACTTTTCCGTTTTTTCAGAAGAAGACCTTTGACCTGCCCCCTGGCAGCCTGTCGAACTAGCAATGAACTGGCTGCTAGATTTTACAATAACCAACCATCATAAAGACATGACCTCTCGACAATTCGACATCGCCATTATCGGCAATTCACTTTCAGCCAGAATTGCAGCCACACTGCTGGCAAAGAATGGACAAAGAATCATCCTTTTCGGGGAGCGTACAAATCCTGATCCTGCCTGGTTTTTGTCTTCGATTTTTCTGGAAAAACTCCTCGGCACCCTGGGAGGACGCGCCTGCTTCACAAGTCCCAGGCCTTTTCAGGTTTTATCGTCCAGCTCAAGACTGACAATTCATGGCAACATGCCCCTGGAGGAAGAATTCATCAGGGAATTTGGCAACGATGCCTCCGAGGTGATTGCTTTGCTGGATCATCTCCGTGAACTGGGCAGCAGCCTCAATCAATTATTGTGGGACAATAAAGGTTTGCCGTGGCCGGGGATCAAAAGTTCTGCTCAGTTCCGTTATCTCTGCATGCGACGCAAACTTTCGGCCGGAGAACTCGAAGCGCCGTTACAGGAAAAGCTGAGGTCATTTACGGCAGGTCCGCAAGAGTTTCTGACCAATCTCTTCCAGGGCTTGTCGCTTCTTCCGATCGACCAGCTGACTCTTGCTGATGGTGCTTTGATCTGGACGCACGCCAGCCGTCCGGAAAACCTTGCTGAACCGGAATTCAGCAACCTGCTTAACAAGAGGTTTGAGCAATTCCACGGTGTTTTAGAAAATCTTGAAGACCTGGATAAACTCGATTTCGAAGGCTCCACTTTCAATGGCGGCCTGATCAGGGAACGTGGAGCTTTCCAGGCTAAATGGCTTCTGATCGGCGACACCTCAACCAACAAAAGTTTGTTGTCGACAGCTCAAAAGTCTATACCAGAACGACCTGCCGTCACCATATTTACAGCTGGCAACCTGGATGGGCAGGTTTCGCCACTGCTCGAAGAACAGGTAATTATTGGCGGAAAGCACCCGCTACGCATCAACCTGGTAACAAGTGAAACCGAGATATCATGTAAAGTGGCAGCCGCTGGTGTTTTATCTG